>JAFGME010000119.1 GCA_016927695.1 Bacteroidales bacterium | reverse complement strand
CCGGCGGTGAATGTAGTGGGGACCGATTCAGTGAATGCGGTGCTTGAAGCGGCCAAAAAGGTGAACTCCCCTGTAATCATACAATTCTCCAACGGAGGCGCTTCTTTTTATGCGGGTAAAGGACTTTCCAACGAAAACGAGAAATCAGCGATAGCCGGGGCCATTTCTGCCGCCATACACATTCACAGCCTGGCGCCCCTTTATGGTATTCCTGTGATCCTGCACACCGATCACGCCGCCCGCAAGCTCCTTCCCTGGATCGACGGTCTTCTTGACGCAGGCGAAGAACATTACAGGAAATACGGCAAACCTTTTTACAGCTCCCACATGTTAGACCTCTCAGAGGAGCGCCTGGAAGAAAACATTGAAACCTGCAAAAGTTACTTAGAAAGGATGAGCAGGATAGGTATGACCCTGGAAATTGAACTGGGCGTCACCGGAGGAGAGGAAGACGGGGTTGACAACACAGGCATCGACAGTTCTAAACTTTACACCCAGCCCGAACATGTGGCCTTTGCTTATGAAGAGTTGATGAAGGTGAGTCCCCGGTTCACGGTGGCCGCCGCATTTGGAAATGTTCACGGGGTGTATAAACCGGGCAATGTGAAGCTTGAACCCGTAATCCTGAACAACAGCCAGAAGTACATACAGGAAAAATTCAGCACCGGCACCAAACCCGTCAGTTTCGTCTTTCACGGGGGCTCCGGTTCAAGCCGTGAAGAGATCAGGGAAGCCATTTCATACGGTGTGATCAAAATGAATATCGATACCGACACCCAATGGGCTTTCTGGGAAGGGGTTAAAAATTTTGAGGCCAGATATCACGGGTATCTTCAGGGGCAAATAGGAAACCCTGAAGGCGAAGACAAACCCAACAAGAAATATTACGATCCCAGAAAATGGCTGCGTGAAGGCTCGGCCAATATGGTAAAAAGGCTGGAACAAGCCTTCGAAGACCTGAATTGCATAAACAGATACTGAAATTCCGAAAATTATTAATCTTTTTTGTTATGAAAACCCTTACAACTACTTTGATCCTGACGGTTTGCTTCATCTTTCTGGCAACATCGTCTGTTTTATCACAAAACCAGGTAGCCAATGGCGACCTTGAATCATGGTCAGGCGGTTTGCCCGACGGCTGGCAGAAGGCTGAAAACATCACACAGGAGAGCACTCAGGTACACGGCGGCAATTACTCTGCCAGGCATGCCTCCGCCGAAACCACTCAGGATATGGCGCAGGACATCACAGGGATACAGGAAGGCAACGAGTACACCATCAGTTATTGGTACTATGACAATGATCCGCAGGCCAGGACCCGAATCTGGTCTTACTGGTTGTCAGGCACTGCCACACTTCCCGACCACGCCGATGAACTCCGGCCAAATACTTATTCTGAAGACAACGCGGCATGGCAGCAATTCAGCGTTACCCTCAATGCCCCTGCAACTGCTGACGGTTTCAGGTTTGAGGTCAGGGTTTACAAACAGGACAATTTGTTTGGCGGATTTGTATATTATGATGATTTTGTGCTTTCGGGGGATATCATTGTTAACCCCGAACCATCCCATTATCCTGAAGATTTTGAAGCCAACGCCAATGGACTGAGTGTTGAACTTTCATGGACTGACAGTGACGGACCGGACCTTCCTGACGCCTACATCATCATGGCAGGGATCAGCCCTTCATTGCCGGTTCCTCAGGACGGAACGCCCGTGGCCAATGATCCGGACCTTTCCGATGGTCAGGGGGCGCTTAACGTCAGCTTTGGAGTGGAAGAGGCCGTATTCAGCAACCTCGAAGGGAACACAGCATACTATTTCACCATTTACCCCTATTCCAACGGAGGCGCTAACATAGATTTCAAAAACGACGGCACAGCCCCTGCAGCCAATGCCACCACCTCCAACTTTGTGGTGATTGAAACTGAAAACTTTGATGTAAGCTGGGGAAGCTGGACACCCATCTCCGTCACCGGCGCACAGATATGGGACAGAGACAACAATTACGGACCCGATGGCTCGCCCTGCGCAAGAGTAAGCGGATATGAAGGCCAATCGAATGAGAATGAAGACTGGCTGATTTCTCCCGCCATGAATTTTGAGAACTATGACAATGAAATCCTTAATTTCCAGAATGCGAAGAACTATTCAGGCCCGGATCTTAAGCTGAAGATATCCACCGATTATGATGGCGGTGGAGACCCGAATTCGGCCACATGGACAGATTTGACCTTCACCATGTCGGGAGGCACATGGCAATGGCAATATTCCGGCGACATTGACCTTTCAGGGTTCTCAGGGACAGAAGTTTATGTTGCTTTTTATTATACCTCAAACACGAGCGAATCGGCCACATGGGAAGTTGACGATATAGTGGTAACCGGGGAAGGGCAATATATTCCCGATCCTGAACCCTCAAACTATCCCACAGACTTCACTGCTGCTGCAGCAGGTTCATCCATCAACCTTTCCTGGACAGATGCCGTAGGAACACAATTGCCTGATGCCTACATCCTTTTTGTCAAAACCGATGATAACCTTCCTGTTCCCGTTGACGGCACACCTGTTCCCAACGATACCGACCTTTCCGACGGGGAAGGCGCCCTTAACGTTTCCTATGGAATTGAACAGGCAGCATTTTCAGGCCTGGTTCCCGGAACTACTTACTATTTCTCGGTTTACCCCTATACCAATTCGGGGGTTTATATTGATTTCAAAACCGACGGAACAGCGCCGACCGCCAATGCAACTGCATCTTCTGCCGTGCTTGTTACCATTGAAGCTGAGAATTTCAATGATAGCTGGGGCGGCTGGCAGGCCATCAGTGTCACCGGCGCCCAGGTATGGGACAGAGACAACACGTACGGCCCGGATTTTTCACCCTGCGCCCGGATGAGCGGCTATGAAGGCCAATCCAATGAAAACAGCGACTGGCTGATCTCCCCTGCCATGAACTTTAACAACTACAATAATGAATACATTGTTTTCCAGAATGCAAGCAACTATACCGGTCCTGATCTTGAATTAAAAGTTTCCTCAGATTATGATGGCGGCGGGGATCCGACATCTGCAACCTGGACTACCCTCAGTTACACCCTGTCGGGAGGAAACTGGCAGTGGACAGGATCGGGAGAGGTCGCCCTTTCCGCTTACAATGGCGCCGCCGTTTATGTGGCTTTCCATTACACTTCCACCACAGCCTCTTCTGCCACCTGGGAAGTTGATGACATTGAGATCATGGGAGAAGAAGACTTTGTGATCGTGCCCGAACCCGACAATTATCCCACAAATTTTGCTGCTGACGCTTCGGGTTCTTCCATCTTTTTATCCTGGACTGATGCCACCGGCACACAACTGCCGCATTCATACCTGATCATGGCGGGTATCCAGGGCAATCTTCCGGTCCCGGTGGATGGCGCTCCGGTAGCAAACGATACCGATCTTTCTGACGGCAACGGCGCTTTAAATATAGCTTATGGCATGGAGGAAACTTCATTTGGCAACCTTGATCCTTCTACAACTTACTATTTCACCATTTATTCCTACACCAACAGCGGGAGCTCCATTGATTACAAAAACGACGGCATTGCGCCCGCAGCCAATGCAACTACAGGCAACACAGTTGCTGTGATCATTGAGAGCGAGAACTTCAATGATAACTGGGGAAACTGGCAGGCCATCAGCGTGACTGGTGCACAGGTGTGGGACAGGGATAACACTTACGGCCCTGATTTTTCGGCCTGTGCCAGAATGAGCGGTTATGAAGGTCAATCCAATGAAAACAGCGACTGGCTCGTTTCCCCTGCAATGAATTTTGACAATTATGATAATGAGTATATCGTTTTCCAAAATGCAAAAAACTATTCCGGTCCTGATATGCAGCTAAAAGTATCCACCGACTATGATGGCGGAGGGAATCCCACTTCAGCTACCTGGACAACAGTCAGTTATGCTATGTCAGGCGGCAGTTGGCAATGGACAAATTCGGGGGAAGTTGACCTCTCCGGGTTTAACGGAACCGCGGTTTATGTGGCTTTTCATTATACCTCAACATCCTCATCTTCGGCAACGTGGGAGGTAGATGACATTGAAATCAAAGGAGAAGAAGAAACCACTGTTTATCCCGAACCCTCCGAATACCCGACAGGTTTTATGGCCAATGCAGCAGGTACAAGTATACAACTTTCGTGGACTGATGCCGGCGGCGCCCAGGCGCCCGGAGGCTACATTGTGATCGGAAGCCTCAGCGCTTTTATCCCTGTTCCTGTTGACGGCGCACCTATCCCCAATGATCCGGATCTCAGCGACGGACTGGGAGCTATAAACGTGACTCAGGGGACGGGACATACAACCTTTTCAAATCTTGTTTCCAACACTACCTATTACTTTGTGATTTACTCCTATACCAATTCAGGAGCTTTCATCAATTATAAAACCGACGAAACGGCGCCGACTTCCAATGCAACTACTGCAAACACCATTACAGAAGACATCCTGACGGAGAACTTTGACGCCGGATGGGGCGGATGGACCCCTGTCAGTGTCACCGGAACCCAGGCCTGGGACAGGAACAACAGCTTTGGACCCGATGGTTCACCCTGTGCTAAAATGAGTGGCTGGGACGGCTCACAAAGCAATCAGAATGAAGACTGGCTGATCTCCCCCGCCATTGATATGACCGATTATTTCAACGGAAAACTGAACTTCATGTCGGCAAAAAATTTCTCCGGCGCAGATATTCAGATCAAAGGAAGTGAAAACTATGACGATGGGGGCGATCCTTCAACGGCCACATGGATAAATTTCAGTGCAAGTCTTTCTTCAGGAGGTTTCACATGGACAGAATCCGGAACAGTGGACATTTCAGGCTTGTCGGGTGCCACGGTGTATATTGCTTTTATTTACACCTCCACTTCATCGCAATCAGCCACATGGGAAATCGACGATGTTGCCATCACTGCCGAAACGGAAGCAGGAACCCCTGAATATGCCCTTTTCAATATTAGCATGTATCCCAATCCGGCAACAGAGAGATTGTTTATCAGCAATCCTGACCATCGCAAGGCCGACTTAACACTGCTCGACATGAATGGCAGGGAGTGGATCAAAACCGGTGTAAGCGCTGCGATTACCACCTTAGATACGCAAAACCTGCCAAGAGGCATGTATATTGTGAGACTTTACGATGAAAAAACGGGGGAACAATTCACCCGAAAACTCATCATCAGGTAATTGTTTTCATTAAAAGTACATTGATAAAAAACGAAAGTGGTTCATACACAACCGGATACAAAAAGTAAAAAAAATATTTAAAAAAATTGTTAAAAAACTTGACAAAAAGAATATTTTTATTACATTTGTAAAAAATTCCTACGGTAATTTTTTTCATGGTTTTTGGTTTTGGTTAATAACCTTCATTAAGTCCCGCCACCTAGTGGCGGGACTCCTCCTTTCAGGCCATTCCGTTTTTAAAAATTCCTTGTGAAGAAACGCCACTCGCCCTGCAACCGTCCATTATGTTGCAGAGAATTTTTCACCTCAAATTGTTCAAGTGAAGAATTTTTGTAAATTCGGGGGGTATAAATAAATCTACACTCAGATGAAATATCCTGAAAACAAAAACTTCTATGAAGCATGGGTCCAAGATGAAATAGCCTTTATTAAAATCGGAAAAGGGGCTTTTGAGCTCATCACCGATCTGAATCAGAGTGACAAACTGATCAGGTTCATCGATTCCCTCGACCAGAACAACAGTGTAAAATGCCTTATTGTATTCAATGATGCAGAGAGCCTTTCCGACCTGGAATACGACAGGTTTATCGGGGGCGTCCTTCAAAAACGAGATTCAGCCGAGGGAGATTTGGCGCCCTGTTTTGGCGACAAGAGAGCAAGGTTCAGAGAAATCAATATTCTGAACACCCTAATCCGTCATCTGGCCGGGCTTCAGATTATTGTTTTTGCAGGTATACAGGGAACAGTTGTTACTCCGTTTTTTGGGGCTTCCTTAGTGGCGGATTTCCGCATTGCGGCTGAAAATGCCGTATTCTCTCTCGCACATAATAAATACGGACTTCACCCCAGCGGCGGTTTGCCTTTTTTCCTTTCCAACATGCTTCACCATTCAAAAGCCCTGGAAGTGCAACTACGTGACAGAATTGATGCCAACGAAGCCTATGAACTGGGGCTCGTCAATCTTATCGTACCGGACGACAAATTTGAGGAACGGCTTATCGGGGAAGCAAAAAAATATTCGGCCTTAAGCTTTTGCACCATCAGGGATACAAAAAGGCTTACCAACTTCTCCCGCAAATCCATTAATAAGTATTTCGAGTTCGAGGCCGGGCTGTTAAACCTTTAAAATATGATCAGAATTGTATTGATATGCCTGCTTTTTGCAGTGTCTTTTCATCATACTTATCCTCAGGATGCTGACCCAAAAACAGAAATTAAACTTCAGAAAAAGGCAGAAAGAAAGAACCGTGACAAATATCTGAATACCGGAACAGGAATTGCCTTTCTCAAATCGCTTGACCAGGGTACTTCCCCTTTGCTTTACAAGGGATTTCTTTTCCCCTGCGGAAACCTCGGGTATCATGTACACTCGGAAAAAATCATAAAAAGCCTTGAGGGAGAAGCAGGTTACGGAAACTTACATTCCAGGACAGAAACCCCATGGTATGACCCCAGGAATACCAGTTATTTCATCGCGGGCCGGTTTAGCTTACTGTTAAGAACTGGCCGGAGCAGGGAAACCCGCATACATTATTTTATTGGGCCTGAAATCAATATCAATGCCCATTTCAGGATCAATTACAAATACGGTAATTCAGCCTTTAATTTTGAGAACTTTAACGGAATCGGCATCGCAGGAAGGATGGAATACCCCTTTTCATATAGCGCCCGTGAATTCAGGTTCCTTGGGCTGAATCTCAGGCGGAGGGACCGAAATCTTATACTTGGATGGCAGGTTTCTTTTCCCGTTGCAAGCCTCCTGATCAGGCCATCCTATGTTACCATTTCGCACTTCACTGTTCCTGAGCTTCAGCGAAAACTTACTTCAGATCACATTGGAGGAGGGTTTTTTATACCTTTCAATATCCGGTCACAATTGGATCTTCACTATTATCTTCACAACCGTAATGCCCTCAGGCTCTGTTATGTCTGGAACTTTTACCACCACGATCCGGGCTACAACAAGGTGCAGTCGGCATTTCACGGTTGGTACTTTTCCTTTCTCTATAAATTCAATAAAACATGAAGAACATGAAAACATCTCTGAATTTTGTTCTTGTACTGACTTTTGCACTCATCCTAAGTTCCTGTGAAAAACTGCTTCTTGAAAAAGAAACGGATGATACTCCGGTTGAAAATTTTACCCTGCTTTGGCAAACGGCGAATGATAAATACTCCTTTTTTAACTACAAGGGCATTGAATGGGAGCAGATTTATGAAGATTACAGGCCTCGCGTTCAGGATGACATGAATGATTACGAGCTTTTCACCCTCCTTTCAGAAATGCTGAATGAGCTGAGGGACGGGCACGTCAATTTATCCGCCCCTTTTGATGTTTCCCGGTATAATTTTGATTATTACTCCCCGGAGAACTTCAATTTCAGGGTATTAAAAGACCATTATATCGGGTGGGATTACCGGAGAACAGGCCCGTTGGTCAACACATCCTTTATCCGTTCCGGAAAAGAAATCGGATATATATATTATGGCAGTTTCAGCCAGTACATTGAAAATGCAGATATTGATTTCACCATTGCCGCTTTATGGCATACCGAAGGCATTATCCTTGACGTCAGGAGTAACGGTGGCGGTGATGTCGGGAATATCAGCAGGCTGGCATCCAGATTTGCAGATGGTAAAAGGCTGGTTTACAGATCGGTGATCAAAGACGGACCCGGCGAAAATGATTTCAGTGATCCTGAGGAGGTTTATTTTGAGCCTGCAGGTTCCAGGCAATATCTAAAAACGGTTGTTCTTTTAACCAACAGAAGATGCTATAGCGCCACCTCTTTTTTTGCCCTCAGCATGAAAGCCTTTCCGCATGTTGTGCTGTTAGGCGACACCACCGGCGGCGGGTTAGGCGCTCCGGCAGGGTTTGAACTCCCGAACGGATGGGGATACCGCTTCTCGGTAACGCAAACCTATTCACCCGAAGGATATAACTGGGAAAACGGCGTTCCTCCCGACATTGCTGTCTGGAACACACCAGAAGATGAAGCCGCAGGAATAGATGCCATTATGGAGTCAGGCATTCAAATAATTCTTGATTAATAATGCTGTATTATCATTCGTCTTTCACACAACGCACACTGATGCCCCATTCCTTGGTATTGTGTGACATGGTCGCCCCGATGCTGACAGCGTACAACGCCACCTCCCATGCCCTGCTGGCATCGTATTCTGTGGAGGACCAGAAATAGGTGTGAGAGTACATGGTATTATAGCTTCCGTCATACATCCTGAGGCCGGCCGGCAGTGCAGAGAAGCCGCTTTCATTGGTGGATGGACTGTTTGGCGGATCCCAGTAAACCGTTCCGTGAACTTTCATTTTACCCGCAGCAAAACCCATACCTCCCAGCAGGTCAAAAAGCTCATTCCATTCATCGTTGTCCGGCAGGTGCCACCCGTCAGGGCAAACAATGGAGGCTGCGGTCCATTTATACAATCGTCCGTATTTCTCACAATTGGAGGTAGAATTCTCATAGCAGAAACTATTGTTGATGTTGTATGCCATATTTTCTTTCATCCAACACTGATTGCCGATCTGCACCGTGGAATAGTATCTTGCGCCATAAAACAAAAAAGGTGTGCCGGGGCATGGAAGCCCTTCAAAAATCTCGAACACAATGTCAGCATTGCCTATCGGTATATCCGTGATCATATCCATCCCCGGAACAAACTGCGGCGACCTGGCATATCCCAAATACTGAAGTTGATTCCCAAAAGCATATTTAAACCCGGATTTGGCGGTAGTCGATTTATATTCGCCTTGCTTGGTAAACCCTTTGTATTCCAATTTTATGGCATTACTTCCCGACAATCCGTCGGATAACATTTTAATGCATTGGACAGAATTCTCAAAATTCACATTGGCAAAATAAAGTTTGTCCTTTCCCGGGAAAAAATCAAACCGGTGCAGCCCCGGACTGATGAGCCTCTCAAAAAAACAAATGTTTCTTCCGTAAACATCCGATATACCGACACTTAATTGGCCGCCACGGTTTGCAGCAACGTCAAATGAGGTTTGCCCGGCAAAAGGATTCGGGGAATTGGGATGCACATAAAAACCATCCTTCTCCAGCATTGTTTCAGCAATGTCTGTATTATATTCCAGCTTCAGTGTGGTGTCGGGGTACATTAATACGGTATCCCCTCCCTGTGTCAGGTTTTTAATAACAATGCTGTCAAGCTCGAGATAACTCCCTGCATATTCTGCTGAGAATTTGAGGTTTATGACAGGTTTCTGGGCCATTGAAAGTGTAAACATGCCCATAATTAAACAGAAAACGATATATCTACCCATAACAA
Source organism: Bacteroidales bacterium (assembly GCA_016927695.1). Lineage (GTDB taxonomy): Bacteria > Bacteroidota > Bacteroidia > Bacteroidales > JAFGHD01 > JAFGHD01. The sequence goes on along the minus strand of JAFGME010000119.1, from coordinate 11,692 downwards.
CGATTTTATTATAAAAATAAATTCCTGAAATCAAAGATAAATAAAACAATGCTCCGTTATTCAACATTATCTGCTTTTGTTAATAAAACATTTGATTATTTTTCAGAACAGGTTCCAAATGGCAGATAATTCTGCCCTATATTTGGTTGATTTTATGAAAATCGGTGATTTTAATGATAATATGTTTATTACATGAATTTTTCCCGGAATAAAGGAATACCATGTATCATCATTTTTCTGTTCATCGGGTTCAGTCTTTTGGGTCAGAATGAAGGGTATGTTGCAACAGAAGCCGGAGCCGGGGATGGTGTCATACATTTACTGAAGCGTTACGGGCTAAATCCTGGAACATCAAATCTGAATCATTTCAGGGAGATCAATCAGATTAAAGGGGAAATGGTTCTCAGGGAAGGGAGCCGCTATCGCCTTCCCATTCAGGTTTATTCATATAACGAAAAGAGCATCCGGTCAACCATTGGCCGGAACGACTGGGATCTGGCGGTAAAAATCCGCGACTACAACGAATTAATGCACCGGAAAAACCTCAGGAAAGAGGATTACAGGAAAGACAAAATACTTTGGGTGCCGGTGGAATATCTGGAAGAGCCCGTAACGGAAAATAAAACAAACCCTTCTTCCGGTCAGACCCAGATAAAGTATCCGGTTTTTGGCAAGGACCAGGAGGTAGTTGAAATCAAAAGCGACCGGCTGTCGGGCCATGTTTATTACATAGTTTCAGGGCACGGAGGCCCTGATCCCGGAGCTATCGGTAAATACAACGGACATTCACTCTGCGAAGACGAATATGCCTATGACATTGCCCTTCGCCTGGCCAGGTGCCTGATTGAACAGAGCGCAACAGTGCATTTAATCATCCGCGATGATGATGACGGGATCAGGGATGAAACCATACTGAAACCGGATAAGGACGAAAAATGCATGGGAAAGGAAAAAATCCCCCTTAACCAGATGGCAAGGCTAAAACAAAGAACGGGGGCCATCAACGAGCTATACAGGAATCACAAAAAGAACGGAAATCCCGTTCAGCGGGCAATAATACTCCATCTGGATTCAAGGAGCAGCAGGCAGAGGATCGACATGTTCTTTTACCACAGCCCCAACAGCAGCAACGGTAAGAAACTCGCCTCCTCGCTTCGGAACAAAATCGAAGAAAAATACAACCGGCACCAGAAAAACAGAGGATACACAGGGACTGTGGAAGAAAGAAACCTTTATGTGCTAAGGAATACCCTTCCCGTGGCTGTGTTCATCGAAATGGGAAACATCAAAAACAGCCTCGACCAGAAACGGTTCATCCTGAAAGACAACAGGCAGGCCATTGCCCACTGGCTTTGCGAGGGTTTGCTTGAGGCATCCGATCAGTAAAGTTTATCTGACAAGCTCTGCCAGCCAAATATTGTCTTTTCCTGTATAAAAATCAAAAATCCAATCGTTTCTTGTCGGGCCGGGTCTTCCCGGAGGGCCAGGGGGTCCTGGGTTATGCCTGTATACAGCATTTTCTTTCGGGAGTGGTATTCTTTGCATATATATCACATTGTACAAAGGTTTAATTGAAACCTGGAGCTGCGCTATTTCGAACCGGTCAGCCAGGATAAATACCCTGTTATCCTTTCCTGCCCATTTAAAGGCATCCGCAATGAAATTCATTTTGAGCGCTTCTCCCGATAAGAAAGAATATCTCCTGCGGGTATCCGCATTTCTTGTCCGTTGCGGAAAATAATCCGAAAGGCCGGAAGGAATTTTTAACGTAAGAGGATCGGGATACATGAGATTGATATCCGCAAGTTTCCATTTTCCGTAAAGGTCGAGATTCTGGCTGATCCCCTCTTTTGTAATCAGCACATCACCGGCTTGGGTATTCATCTCAATATTTTCCGTGATGGATGCAAGTATTTTGTTTAAACTTAAGGATTGGGACATTCTTTGTACAGATGAAGGAATCCCCCATACCCATGTCAGAATGACAAAAAGCACGGCAATCGTTACATTAACACTTTTTCTGCCACCGGCTAGTTTTTGCATCAGCCATACTGACGCAACAATATACAAAGGAATAGAAGGCAGGAGAAAACGCATTGACTGCCCGTCAGCCGGCCATGAAAGCGACATGTACATCAGCGTGGAGGGAACGACAATCAAAACCAACAGCAATCCTTTGTATACTGAACTCCTCTCCGATATCATCAATATCAAACCCACAATTCCTATAGGAAAAAACAATCCGGCGCCTGCTGCAAGCAACATGGAGACAAAGCCCCCTGCATTATGGACAAAATCAGACAGGCTCAAAAATGGAGATTTCACAGGAATGGAATAGCCGGTTCTCCAGAAAGCCCCGAAAGATATCTGATTATGAATTGCAAGTATTACAACAGGTATCAGAATACCGGCCAGGGCTGCAATAAGTATTTTTCGCGAAACATTCCCTCTGGAAAACATAATAAACACAACAATTCCCAATGCAATGGCATATAAGGCTTCACCATACCTGACGGCAGGAATGAATCCAAAAAACAGTCCTCCAGTGAAAAAAAGCATTGCCGAATTCCTCTTTGACCCCCAAAACAGAAAATTCAGACCCCAGACAAGGAAAAAAGCAACACAAATATGAGCATCCCCAAAAAGAACATGCTCATTGAAAAAGGGCATTGCGGCGAGAAATAACAGGCCTGCCAGCGCCCACAAACGGCTGGTAAAAAACAGGCACAGAAAAAAGAATCCTGCAAGGGATAGGGAGGCCAGTACCGGATTAACAAGATACATTGTTTCGGGAGCTGTAATGCTGGAAACACCTGCCAGTATTAGCGGAAATCCGGGAGCAAAAGTAGTGTAGTACCTGTTTATGTCGTAATAATGCCAGTGCGGGCCGATATACTGTACAACCGATTGAGGTTCAAGAAATACCTTGCCATTCGTGGCTACAAGCCTTGCCTGGGTGTAGTAACCCTGAGCATCCGGACCGGAAATGGCAGGTGAATAATACTTCATAACAAATAGAAAATGGAACAGAATTATCAACCCTGCTGCTAAGAAGTAAAAGCCTGGCCTTGATGGCAATTCCCTGAAAACATCCCGTATCTTATCCATAATTTTCCAATCCTGTTATTTCAAAAAAAATTACCCTTTAGACCAAAAACATCATGACCGGTTTAATCCTGGTTTAAATAAGCCCGCTGAATAATCCGAAAATACTACAAGGAGAAGTCATGAAACATTTATGCTAAACTTTGAAACAATAGTGAAAGCCATTTTGCAATCACAAACTTAGCTTTGCTTAAAATTAGATTCAATCACCCATAATTTTTAAAAAGATGAAAAAAACAACCAGACTTTTAGTTATGATGTTAATGGCCACAGTGGCCATTTATGCACAACCCCCGCAGGCTTTCAAGTACCAGTCAGTGCTTCGCAACAGCTCGGGTGAGATCCTTGCCAACCAGGCAGTAAGCCTCAGGATGAGCATAAGAACCGGAACAGCGAATGGTCTTATTGTTTACCAGGAAACATTCTCAGAAACAACTGATGCTTTTGGGATGGTAACCCTGGAAATCGGCACCGGCACTCCCATCACCGGGACTTTTGCCCTGATCAACTGGAGAAACAATTCCAAGTTTTTGCAAACAGAAGTTGATCCTGCCGGAGGAAGCAACTATGTCAACTTAGGCACGTCTGAATTGCTTTCCGTACCCTATGCCCTCTTCTCCGGTCAATCAGGGGATGCTGTATGGGAGAAGAATAACCTGAATATTTATTATAACAACGGAAAAGTAGGTATAGGCACAAGCGATCCGGATGAGATGCTGGAAATAGACGGCAATAACAGTATGGCGGGGTTCCGTGCATCATGGGGGAGCAACTATGAAGGCCTGTATGGAGATTTCAGGCATGCCGGCAGCGGAGGTCTGCAGATTAATGCACAGACGGGCAGTGGTACAGGAGGATGGGCAGACATTCATTTCCAGACCAACGGAACAACCAAAATGTTCATAGAAAGTGGAGGAAGCGTGGGGATAGGAACCACTTCACCCTCCGCATCCCTTACCGTCAAGTCAGCAGGTTACACGGGCGGAATGTATGTAACTTCAGACGATGATGAAAGGATGTTCCGGGTCAGGCAGATGTCAGACGGGAGCGGGGGAATTTACGTTTATGATGGGGCTGACAATGCTACAATTCAGTTTCTTGGCCAGGGATCAAGTTTTATTACATCAGGGAACCTCGGGATCAACACAACCTCTCCTGACGCAGCACTTCATGTGGAGGACAGGATCAGGGTTGGTGAAGATCCAACCTATGGCGCTGTTTACGGAGAACTCATCCACGAGGGAGGCGGAAACGGATTTAAGATCAATGCAAACGCCGGCGGAGGCTGGGCGGATATGCACCTGCAGACCGACGGGAACACAAGGGTTTTTATTGAATCGGGAGGAAATGTGGGCATAGGCACATCTGCTCCTGCAAGCAAACTGGATGTCCGCGGGAATGTGATTGTCCGTGATGCCGGATCAGGCGCCATTGCAGTGGAGCTCGGAACAGGTCTCGACTATGCCGAGGGATTCAACGTAACAGAAAAGGAGAAAATCACTCCGGGTACGGTTCTTAGCATTGATCCGGAGAATCCCGGAAAACTGAAAATAAGCGAGCAGGCGAATGACACCAAAGTAGCCGGAATAGTGGCAGGGGCCAACGACCTCGGTTCCGGAGTAACCCTCGGAAGAGGAGACCATGACTTTAACGTTGCCCTCGCCGGAAGAGTTTTTTGTAACGCTGAGGCCCTGACAGATGCAATAAATGTCGGCGACCTTCTCACGACATCAGATATTCCCGGATATGCAAAAAAAATAAGCAACCGTGATGAAGCCAGGGGAGCCATCCTTGGAAAAGCAATGCAAAGCCTTGAAAAAGGGGAAAAAGGTCAGATACTTGTCCTGGTAACCTTACAATAACAGGGAGGGTTTGTCATGAGAAAATTTATATACTTGCCCATTTCACTGATAGTGGTTGTGTCATTTTCAGCAGGCCGGACCCAAACCACACAGCCAGGCGATGCTGATATAATTGCCGGGAAATGGATCCAGATGGTAATAGATAAGGACGGATCGTGGGGAGGTCATGAATATGCCATTCCAGGACCCGTTGAAGAGTTCCTGCATAACGGCCGCCTGATAGGTTATTACTGCAACATAGAGCCTGTCGGCTACATCGTTTTTTCACTCCGCAAAGAGCTTGCTCCTGTCAAAGCATGGTCGTATTCGGGCAATATCAATCCTTTGGATGAAGAAGGAATTGCATCCGTGATAAAAACCTGCATGTCCAGAATCATCGACACTATCGAATCACGGTTCGGAAATATTGATAATGTTAGCCCATCTGATATGGACAAGATGGCGGAGATCGATTACAGACCTGTTTGGGATTATATTGACAGTTATACATCCGGGACAATTGAAAAGAAGAAGGAAGTTGCTGACAACTATCAGGAGGGAGAGGTATTGCTTAGTTCCGACTGGCATCAGTTTGATCCGTATAACAATAATTGCCCTTACCTCGGATGCACAACTACCGGAAACGGAAGGGCGCTGGTGGGATGTGTGGCCACCGCGGGAGCACAGATCATGAAATACTGGAGCTGGCCGCCCTACGGGGTTGGAAGCCCTTACAACGATCCTTATGACTGGGCCAACATGAGAGATGTTGTTACCACATCTTCGCCTGCCGCACAACAGGCTGCAGTTGCTGAGCTGAACGCTGAAGTGGGTCAGGCAGTTAGTATGAGTTATGGTTGCGAAGGTTCCGGCGCCACTACTTCAGATATGGTTTGGGTTTATGTAGTAAATTATGCCTATCACAGTTCATGCACATATACCTTGAGGACAGCACATACAGCCACGGGCTGGTTTGACCTGATCAAATGGAACATGAATGCAAACAGGCCAATACAGTACAGAATTCCAGGCCATTCAATAGTATGTGACGGCTGGAGGGAGACCGGCAATCCGGTCGTGAAGCAATACCACATGAATTATGGATGGGTGGGTACCGGCAACGACACATGGTACACACTTGATGCGTTGCAGGGGGGAAATCCTGTTGAAGAATATATGGTATTGTATATTGTTCCCTTGACTGCGATCGGAGGTAACCTTTCAGGAACCTACACAGCCCAAAGCTTTCCATACAGATATTTTGACCTGGATGCATCCGGTTCAAGCGCCACATTCAACAGCGGGCAGTTGTTGCAGATACTTCCCGGTCTTACCATCAGGGGATACAGCTCGTTGAACTATGTAAAATTCTACGGATCTTCAGGACTTCATACCCGAATTTTCACCGAGGGCAATCTTTCGGAAGGTATCCTGATCCAAAACGGGGCAGTACGTCTGCACAACAATGGAAGCATTAAACTTCAATAAGAAAAATGAATTAACTACCAAAAATAATCTGCATTATATGAGAATAGTCTTTTTAATCCTGGCAATTCAGGTCTTCACTTTTCAACTCCTGATAGCACAAACACCACAATCCTTCAAATATCAAAGTGTTTTGCGAGACAATACGGGTGAGCTACTACAGAACCAACTTGTAGGGATCCGCATCTCCATCCATACCGGAACCTCTGGAGGAACGGTGGTTTACCGGGAAACATTCTCAAACACCACCAACCAGTTCGGGTTGCTGAGCCTGGAGATCGGAACCGGAACTCCTGTAACAGGTACTTTTCCCGGAATTAACTGGCACAATGGATCCAAGTTCATTGAAATTGAAATAGATGACGCCGGGGGTACAAATTACATAAGTATCGGAACAACGCAATTGTTGTCGGTTCCCTATGCATTATATGCAGGGGAAGACGGTGACTGGACTGTAGATGGCGGCAATATTCATTCTTCCGTTTCCGGGAATGTTGGCATCGGCCTCAGCAACCCATCCGAGAAGCTGGAAGTAGCAGGTAACATTTCCATAACGCCTGTTACCGGGGGCCGGCTTAAAATCGGCAGAAGTGGCTATGGCGGAGGAGAAGAACAACATGCGGTGATAGAAGCAACAGCGTTTAGCGGATGGACCAGTGGCATGATGCTCAATGTTTGGAATGGAAATAGCTATATCAACGGTCTTACCATTGATTATACCGGGGAAGTGGGGATAGGAACCACAAATCCACTGTCGAAGTTACATGTTGTTGGCTCTTCAGGTACGGCAATTCATGCTGAGAGTAACACAACCTATGCCATTGTGGGTGAATCGGGCGGCTCTTATTATGCCGGCGTTCAGGGCCGGGCTAAAAATGCAAATGCAATAGGGTTATATGCTCATAACCAGTATGGTGGTACCGCACTTCGGGCTTACAGCAGCGGTGGGCTGGCCGGTTACTTTGAAGGCAATGTCACCATTGATGACAACCTTGGGATAGGAATACTTAACCCTCTCAATTGCAGAATACAGGTGGCCGGCAGCGGAACTTATGATGGGTTTGTCAGATTGGCAAATATCGCCACAGGAGGCGCTGATTTTTTCATGGGCGCCACAAATGACAATTGGAGCGCCGGTGGAGGAAAGTTTCTTATGGGACATGGCGCCCCCTCAAGCGGAAATGTCGATCTTACGATTGATGTTACCGGAAAAGTAGGGATTGGCACCACCAGCCCGCAGAATCTGCTCGAAGTAAATGGAACAACTTTAATTGGAACAGCGGCAAAAGGCCTTCGCATGAGAAACACAGGCGCCGTCGTAGATATTGAATCCCTTGGCGCAAGCCTTGCATTGAATTATCAGACGGGATTCAATACAATCATGAATGTTGTTTCCGGAAATGTCGGAATAGGAACTGCCAGCCCCAATTACAAATTGGAAGTATACGCAGCGGGAAATTCCTATTCTATTTCCGGACGCAGCGACAACAGTATCGGGGTGCATGGATTCAGCAACACCAATGTTGCAGTGTATGCCCAGTCGGCAAGCGGTACAGGGCTTTTTGGCCAGAGTTCAACAGGAAATGCCGGATACTTCTCGGGGAATGTCCATATCACCGGTTCTCTCTCCAAAGGAGGTGGTTCTTTCCTGATCGACCATCCCTCCGATCCGGAAAACAAACTCCTGAGGCATAATTTCGTCGAATCACCTGAAAACCTGCTCATATACAGGGGCAAGGTGCAGCTTGATCACACCGGCACGGGTCATGTGGTCCTTCCGGATTATTTTGCAGACCTGACAGATGAGGAAAACGCTTCCATACACACCACTCCTGTTGGCAGGCCATTCATTTCAGGTTGTGAATGGGAAAAAGGGTATGTTTCTTTCATGGTATACGGCGAGCCGAACAGGTCGGTTTTCTGGGAAGTTCTCGCTGACCGGGATGATCCGGTGATCCATGAGATCGGCAGGCCTGTAGAAGAAATGAAGGGCACCGGAAATCCTTATTGTGACAAAGGCCAGTTCCTGTATCCAAAGGCGTATGGTTATCCCGAATCTCTCGGGAAAGATTTCCAGATGTTAAAAATCCTTCACAATAAATAACTTAAAATCGATAAAATGCATAAACTTGTTATAACACTGTTGTTTATCAGCACGGTGATCATGGCCCAACCCCCGGATGCCTTTACATACCAGGCAGTTGTGAGGAACTCTTCCGGGGAATTAATTGTCAATCAACCGGTTTCTTTCCGAACAAGCATCAGGGATGGAAGCCCTGCCGGAACAATCATTTATCAGGAAACACACCAGACAATAACAAACACTTTTGGTTTGGCGAATCTTTTGATTGGAGAAGGAAGTCCTGTAACAGGATCATTCAGTACTATTGACTGGGGGGCCGGTGACAGATACCTGCAGACAGAGTGCGATCCTCAGGGAGGAACAGCCTGGGTTATTTTGGGAACGACAAAACTGCAGAGTGTACCCTACGCCCTGTTTGCCGGCCGTTCTTATGATTCGCACTGGGAATCAAATGGCAATAAAATATTTTACAGCAACGGGTATGTTGGCATTGGAACTTCTGATCCAGAGGCCGATTTTCATGTTTTTGGTGGCGGGTTGTTTAAAGGATCTGAAGCAGGAATGTATTTTTCTCCTGCATCCGCCTCATCAATTATAGGATATTCAAGCCCTACCTACAACGTTAGCAGGATAATACTATCAGAAAATTGTACACGATTCAACGGCAATGTGGCCATCGGCGCATCGGACCCCAGTTTTGCCGCCTTTCAGATCCAGGGTGGAGGCATATACAGTGGTATCATCAGACTGATTAATACCGGGACCAACGGATCAGATTTTTTCATCGGCTCTACCAATGATTCATGGGGTGCAGGCGGTGGTCGGTTTGTGATAGGCCCCGGCCAGCCCTCCACAGCATACACCGCCTTTACCATAGATAATGCCGGCAAAGTAGGAATAGGCGAAACCGAACCGGCATACAGGTTGCACGTGAAAGGACCTGACTACAACACATGGCTTGCAGGGTTTCATAATACCAATACAAGTTCAACTGCAAATGGAGTTGTCATTCGCGCCGATGGCGGAGATCCCCTCCTTGTGCAGAATGCTTCCGGAACTATTATTAACGCTAAACAAAGCCAGTATGTGGGAATTCATACAAGTTCACCTTCAACAAACCTGGTAGTGAAATCCTCTGGCTATACCCATGGACTGCATGTCCTGGCCAGTGATGACGACCTTATTTTCAGGGTGAGGCAAAACAGCGATGGTTCAGGATCGGCATTTTTGTATAACGGAAGCGGAATCCCCGGTTTGGTATTAAGCCCTGTAGGAATAACATATTTCCTGGGTGGTAACGTAGGTATTGGAACAGAATCCCCCAACAATAAACTGGAAGTCAGAACAGAAAGCTCAAATGGAGCTATTTATGGATTTAGTACAAACGGCGCCGGAGTTAATGGTTCCTCTGTAACCAGCTATGGGATTTTTGGACAAAGTACTACGGGATATGCCGGCTATTTTTCAGGTAATGTTCATGTGGGAGGATCATTGTCAAAAGGTGCAGGATCATTTGTGATTGACCACCCCCTGGACCCCGAGAACAAACTTCTCCGGCATAATTTTGTGGAATCACCGGAAAATCTCCTGATTTACAGGGGGAAAATCCTGTTAGACAACAAGGGAGAAGCGACAGTCGCAATGCCGGAATATTTTGCCGCTCTCACCAATGAGGCTGAAGCTACGGTTATCCTTACCTCTGTCGGAAAGCCGTTTCTTACAGGCTATGAATGGGCAGAAGGACATTCTATGTTCACTGTAATTGGTGAAAGCAGCAGAGAGGTATCCTGGGTGGTTTACGCGGACAGAGACGACCCGGTAATCCATGAACTTGGCAGGCCTGTGGAAGAAGAAAAAGGCCCCGACAACAAATTGTGCGACAAGGGTCAACTTCTTTTTCCCTCAGCATACGGTTATCCGGAGAAAACGGGCAGAGCCTGTCAAATAACACATTCGCAAAATAATTTTTCAAAATAAGAAATTATCATTAAAAAATATCCCATGAAAACACTTATCAGCATTTTATTGGCAGTTGTTTTTATAACTGTAACGGGCTTCTCACAATCTATTGAAAGATATGTGGTTGCCTCTTCAGGTGACCATTACTCAAATGCAAACATATCCCTGAGCTGGACCCTGGGTGAGCCGGCTACTTCAACATGGACGGCCGGCAATATTATTCTTACCGAAGGATTCCAGCAGCCGGATGTGATTGAGGTCTCACTGAAACTTGATTTGACCATGTTCATGGAGGGTCCCTTTAACGGCGCCGATATGAACACAAACCTGAACACAAGCGGCAGCATTCCGCTTTCACAGCCTTACAATACCGCACCTTGGAACTATTCAGGAACAGAAGCTGTAGCTGCCATTCCGAGCAGCAATGTCGTCGACTGGGTGCTCATCGAATTGAGGGATGCCCCGACAGCCTCCTCAGCCACACAGGCTACACGTATTGCACGGCAGGCGCTCTTCGTGCTGAAAAACGGAACCGTTACAAGCCTTGATGGTTCTTCTGTGGCTCAATTCAGCGTTAATCCTGTAAACCAGCTTTTTGCCGTGGTATGGCACAGAAATCATGTGGCGATCATGTCGGCAACACGGCTGACACAAACAGCCGGGGTTTTCACATACGATTTCACCTCCGGTGTAGGCCAGGCATACGGAGCCAACAATGCACACAAGCAGGTCGCTCCGGGGATATGGGGAATGATCGGTGGAGATGGAAACGGCGATGAACAGATCAATAATTTAGACAAAAACGATGTATGGGCTTTTCAGGCAGGCTTCTCGGGATATTTCAGCGGCGATTTCAATTTAGACAACCAGGTGAATAATAACGACAAAAACGATGTATGGAATCCCAACACAGGTCTGGGCGGGCAGGTTCCCGACCAGCCAGCCGCTAAACCTCCGGTGACAGATTAGCTTTTTAGAATGATTCTAAATCATGTTTGGGTAGAACATATCTGAAAACTTAAATGTATATTTACAACAACTTTAAATATCATTATTATGAGAAAACGTGCTACCCTTAACTACTTATTCTTCTTAATTGTTCCGGCTGTTATTATGGTTCTGATTTCAGCCAAAATCCCAAAGGAGAAAGGACTTGTACCCACAACGATCAATGATTTTTTTCTTCCGGGCTCCCAGCCGCTTGCATCCGGAACTTTTT
>JAFGME010000118.1 GCA_016927695.1 Bacteroidales bacterium | reverse complement strand
CGGGGATCTCACAATCAACATTTCAATACTTTGTTTGTTAACCCAATAAGCCGGGGAGCAAAACAGGGAATGCTTTATGATCAACCTTCAGGATTTTATCGGGAATACGAAGTTCATTAAACAGATGAAAGTTGACGAGCTCCTGTTTGTGGAGTTCAAATGCCCGATGGAAGATGAAATCACCCCCTTGTGGTGTCATAATAATTTCTTCGCTTTTGTCATGACAGGGGAAACCATGATAGAGACCCCGCAAAATAAATATTACCTGAAACCGGGTGACTGCGCCTTTGCCAAAAAGGGCAGTTTCATTGTGCACAGCGATATACACGAGGATTTTTGTGAGCTTCTTGTGTTTGTTCCCGACGAATTTATACGCACGGTGATGCAGAAACACAAGATCCCGCTGTCGCTTCCGCCGGCGGATGAAAAAAGCGAATCAATCATCCCGCTGCAGCGTAATGAGGTGCTCACTACCTATTTCCAATCGCTTTTCCTCTACTTCACCCTGTCCGATCCGCCGACCGGGTCACTGCTTAAATTGAGGTTTGAGGAGCTGGTCGTCAATATCGCAACCGGTGGCAATTATTTCCCGCTTAAATATTACTTCGGCAATCTGTGTGCATCGTTAAAACCATCCATCAGGGAGATCATGGAGGCCAATTTTACACAGGAGCTTTCTCTGCAAGATTTTGCCCGGCTCTGCGCACGGAGCCTTTCCTCCTTCAAATCAGAATTCAATCAACTTTTTCACACCTCTCCGGGGAAATGGCTGAGGGAAAGGCGCCTGGAGCACAGCAGGTATTTGCTTGAGACCAGGGACGATCCTGTGGATGAGATCGCCTATGCAAGCGGGTTCAAAAACAAATCCCATTTCATCAGGGTGTTTAAGGACCGGTATGGCCGGACCCCCGGCCAGGTCAGGATCCGGCACAGGGAAAAAATCATGTAATTCATTCTTCTTCTGGCTATACGGTAAACTTTTCTGACTTTTCAGCAACCCCCGCCTGCTTTGTATTCATGTATTTTTGTTTTGGGACTGTCACCCGAATGACGGGCGACATCAATGTAAAATCGAAAAATCTGGAGTTATGAAAGTTTTAGATCATTTTATCAGCACAAGGCAGCAGCTTTTTAAGGAAGCTGGCATTTTTCCTGAATCGAGGACCGTTGTGACGGAAGGTCCGGTGAAAAACGTGCATTACCTGAAGGCCGGCTCGGGCAGGCCGCTTATCCTGCTTCACGGTGGAGGCAGCCATTCTGTGGAGTTTTTCGGGATCCTCAAGCCGCTTGCGGAACGTTATACACTGTATGTGGTCGACCGTCCCGGATGCGGACAGACAGATTTCTTCAACTACCGGGGAGTGGATGTGGCAAGCCATGCGGTAAACTTTATCCGTTCTTTTATGGATACACTGGGTTTGAGGAAAGCATCATTCCTTGCGCAGTCCATGGGCGGGTATTTCAGCATCAGCTTTGCCATGCAATATCCGGGGATGGTCGAAAAGCTAATCCTGATCGGTGCCCCCGCCGGCGTGAACCGCTGGATTCCCCTGTTAATGCGACTGATGGGTACAAGGTATCTGAACCTGTTTATGAAAAATACGATAGCCAAACCATCGGTAAAAGGAGTGCGCATGCTATATAAAAACCTTTTCGTGGCCGATGTGTCAAAAGTACCTGATAAATACTTTGAGCATGTCTGTTTTCACCAGATGTTGCCGGGCACGTTGTTTTCGTGGTTCACCCTGGCGGAAAACCTGCTGACGATCAGACAGTGGAAGCCCCGCCTGTATATCGGGGACCGGCTGGACCAGCTTCAGGTACCCGTACGGTTCATATGGGGGGACAAAGACGCTTTTGAAAGGCCCGGGAACGGACACCCCAAGGCAATGGTGATCCCGGATGTCCGGTTCCGCGTGGTGGATGACGCCGGCCATTGTCCATGGTTCGACCAGCCCGGGGAATGTGTCTGGATAATCCATGACGCCATGAACGAAAAGCAGAACGGCGAGGCCATAACAACTGCGTCCGGTAAGGGACCCTCGGTGCATTCATCTCTCTGAATACCCTCCGGGGTCTCTCCCTCAGGCGCCTGCCCAATAAGCAGGCCCCTACAATTAAGGTGAATTTGCGATTCTTTGTGCTGTCGGCATGACTCTTGGCCCGGTTTCCGTAACTTGCCGGTCAGGATATGGTGAACCGGTCAGAACAGGATCATGAAGTATATTCTACTGATAGCGGCTTTCAATGCCTTGTTTTTCATGATTCTTCTGTGGCAGAAGAAACCACGGGCAATGCATGACCATATTTTAGGGGCCTGGCTGGTGTATCTGGGACTGATCACCTCGGCTTATGCATTCTCATCCCACTTGATCTTTGCCAGGAACCCGCTTCTGTCAGTGGGTCTGATTGCTTCTTTCATGTTGCACGGACCCTTCCTGTTCCTGTATATCTCTGCCCTGGCCACAAAAAAGGACAGGCTGAGCAGGGGCGACTTCCTTCATTTCATCCCTTGTGTGGCCTTTATGGTGTACCTGCTCGTCTCGTCCATGTTTTCCGGTTACGCGGACAGGATCAGGATCGATCATGTTTCCAGGGAGATAGCTCCTCCGTTGCTGTTCTCGTTTTTCCTGATCCTGACAGCCCTTTCGGGCCCCGTGTATTTCGTGCTGTCAGCAAGGCTGTTCAGGAAACTGGATATCCACATTTTCAACAACTTCTCCTATTCTGAAGCAATCAATCTTGACTGGCTCAGGAAACTGGTATTTAGTTTCGGGGTGATCTGGTCCGCTTTGATCATCATCGCTGTGATCCATCATGTGTTCCATCTTTTCTCCATGTCCTTCTGCACTGACGGACTGTTTCTTTCGTTAGCGGCTTTTATAATCCTGATCGGGTATTTCGGACTGAAGCAAAAGGAGATTTTCGTCCGTCATTCCGGCGAAGCCCATGATTTTATCACCGGGCCGAAGGCAAAATATGCAGGTTCGTCACTGAAGGGATCCGATATGGACCGGTATGTCAGCAAGTTGAAGCATCATATGGAGACTGAGAAACCATTCCTTGACGAGAACCTGACCCTGCCCCGGCTCGGAGCCGCCACCGGGATCCCCTCCCATCACCTGTCCCGGGTCATCAATGAGCATTTCGGTCAGAATTTCTTCGATTTTGTGAACCGTTACAGGGTGGAGGAGGTGAAGGCGCGCATAGCAGATCCTGCGTACGGGAACAATTCTTTGCTCGGGATAGCGTTCGAGAGCGGCTTCAACTCCAAATCAGCATTCAACAGGGTGTTTAAGAATATGACCGGGTTGACTCCGAGCAAATACAGGGAAACGGTCTGAATGGATCAGGCTTCATGGAGGTGAAGGGGTCCCAGGTTATAAGGTAGGTCGCACACGCGCAATATCCGTTATACATTTGTCCTGAACACTTTTTTACAGAACCTTTAAACATTTGTATGTATGGAAACAAAAGAAAGAAAATTCAGAGCTGTCCGCCAGGTATGGCTCATGGCGATCCTGCCGCTGATGATGGTTATATTTTTGATGGCACTTTTTGCATTGCCGGCTTCTGCGCACTGCGATTCCTATGACGGCCCTGTGATCACAGATGCGGTGAAAGCGCTTGAAACGAACAATGTCGGGCTGGTGCTGAAATGGATTGACGTGGAACAGGAGCAGGAGATCATTTCACTGTTCGAAAAAACATACCGTTTGAAAAGCGGGGACCAGGAAGTGTACGGGATCGTGAAAAAGCATTTTTTCGAGACGCTGGTCCGCCTGCACAGGGAAACAGAAGGGGAACCTTACACGGGACTGAAGCCTGCGGGGTCGACGGAACATATCATTCAGCTGAGCGACCGGGCCCTTGAGAACGGCGACATAGATAGCCTGGCAGGAAAACTGACCAATCTGACCGGGCAGGTGATACAGGAGAAATACGAAAAGGTGGCAGCGCTTCACAGGGATAGGGATGCATCGGTCGAGAAGGGTAGAGCGTACGTTGCGGCGTATGTGGACTATACCCATACCCTGAAGGCGATCCATGACCTCCTGGCGCATGGCGGGGGACATTGAGGGTTTCCCCCTGCCGCGCCTTCAACATCAACGATCTGCTGGCCAACGGGGTGGGAGCGGCCCTGGGTTTTCTGCTGCTCCTGGTCTTCCGGAACACCAGGAGAAATTACCGATTTGGACATGATGGAATTAAATCCGAATTTTGATTGAAGCACTGGGCTCCTTCATGATGATGAGAAAACAACTGGTCTGTTTCCTGATATTGACAGTGATTTCTATGGGTTCATGCTCTGATGATAACAACAATGAGCCTGAAGAAGTGCTGCCGCTGTTATCAGTGACACCGGTTGATATTGCGACCGTTAATCACATTATTGTCTTTGGTGCGGATTTAACCCCGAGCCAGAAAAATCCTGCTTTCGAGTATTATGTGAATGGTCCCGATGTTCAGGTTGTG
>JAFGME010000117.1 GCA_016927695.1 Bacteroidales bacterium | reverse complement strand
CCGTCCTCGGAGAGGACATCATTTTTGTAGAAAGCCACAATAAAAAATCAATTGGATGGCCGTAGGTCATCAGATTATTTATTTTCACCATTAAAGTTAAATAAAAAGCGTTCATCAAATTCAATTCCGGATTTGTTCAACATATCAATATACTCATCCCTGAAATTGTTCTTTTCGTGATGTTGCTCCTGATTAAAAATATATTGATACACAGCTTTCACCTGCGACTTGCTGTAGGAAAAAGCACCGTATCCATCCTGCCAACTGAATTTTCCTTTGAACCATCCTTTTTGATTTATGAACTTCGAGGATGATTTTTTTATCTCTGATACCGTATCAGAAACAGAAATTGAAGGATGCATACTGTACAAAATGTGAACATGATCCGAGTAGCCATTGATTATAATTGGTTTGTGATTAAGGTTGGATACGATTCCACTGACGTATTTAAAAACCTCCGACCTCTGTGCTCTATTGAAGAGACACTCACGATAACGGACAGCAAATACAAGATGGATGAATAACTGGGTGAATGTTCCTGGTTTCATAGATTATTAATTATAGTTTGATGATCTACGATCATCATTATATTGAGGTTACATTTTTCTATAATAATGCAGCCTTCTTCGAAGGCTATAAATCCCAGATACCCTGCCAGATTCTTCTCCCGATCCGTCCTCGCAAAGGATATTATTTTTGTATATGGCATCGACATTCTTTTCCAACCCGTCCTCGGAGAGGACATCATTTTTGTAGAAAACCACAATAAAAAATCAATTGGATGGCCGCAGGTCATCGGATTATTGTTCCGGCCATAACCAATTTGATGATCTACGTCACAGCCAGAATTCTAAAAGCTGTTACGCAATTCCGGGTTCCCGGGAGGCAGGGTTCTTATTTGCACACCACGCAGTCCTTCACGCTTCAACCTGAAGTAGGAAAAGCCGAAATTAGAACTACTGCCTTCCGTCTACTGAATTCTGAGTTCTTCTTCACCTCTTGAGTCTGATCTTCTGACCAGGATCAGGCTGCTGCCCGGGTTGCATATTGTTGTATTTATACAACTTTTTTAACTTGATCCCATACATCTGGCTGATGTCATACATGGTTTCGTAGAAATCCACCTTATGGTATGCGGTTTCTGTGGATTTATTCTTCTTGCGCTGCAGGTAAACAATTTGATTTTCAGAGAGCCGGTCATTTTTTTCCAGATCATTGTATTTATAAATCTGCCATGCATAGATGGCAAAATCCCGTGCAATACTGTAAAAATCATCCCCCTCCCTGGCATAGGTAAATTTCAGCCCGTTGTTTTCAAAAACCTGTCGTCCCTGTGGCCCGATGTACACCGGCTGAAAATCTTCCGCGTTCTTTTTCCTGGGCCGGTAGGTTTCTTCCCTGATGGTCGGGTTCACCGGTGTATATGCGAATCCGCTTTCCACCACAAGGCGGTCGTATTTGTACAATTCAAACTCCTCGATAATGCTGATCAGCAATTCCGGGTATTTCGGATTGGTGGCGTAGCCGGCCTGTTTCAACCCTGTGGCCCAACCCTTGTAATCAAGGATGTCCAGCTTAAAAAGTCCGGCATACCTGTCACGGGTGGAAAGAAAAACGGAATGGTCTTTATAGGATTCCATCGGACTGGTGTAAACCCTGAAACATTCGTTGGCCCTGTCATCGTCCATAATAAAGGTCTTACCGCTCCATTCAAGGTGGCATTTGATTCCGAAATGATTGTTGGCCTTCCGCGCCAGTTCGCTGTTGCCGCTCGCCGACTCCAGTATGCCCTGGGCCAGGGTTATGCTGGCCGGAATCCGGTACTCCTTCATCTCCTGCATAGCTATGTCCTTGTAAATCTCAATGTACTCCGACTTGGCAATCCTCTTTTCAGGCATCTGTGCACGGGAAGACGGATACCACAAAAAAAACACGAGTATAAATATAAGCGGTAAAAGCGGGCTCTTCATCAAACGTTTTGCTGATTATTTCAATGTACAAATATCGTGAAGCATTCAGGTGTATCCAATGGAAGACTAACAGTTTTATAAACAACATATTGTTAATTGTTCCTTTCAAAATAAATTCAGGCCCGTACAATAAAAGTGTCCAAAATACATTATTATCCCTGATGTTCAATAAAAAACAAACCAACCCTGCAGCGATTATAAATTTCTACCTTCTGAAAGAAGTGTGATGAGTGTTTGCTACCTTTGCAGAACCCTTCGGCACATAGACAAATTATTTATTTTCATTTAAATATCTCACAATGAGTAAAATCAGAATTCTATGGGTGGATGATGAGATTGATCTTCTCAAACCGCACATCATGTTCCTCGAACAAAAAGGGTACGAAGTGGCCACCTCCAACAACGGGGATGAAGCTTTGGAGATGGTGAGAAAAAACCCCTTTGATATTGTATTTTTGGACGAACAGATGCCCGGCATGTCAGGCATAGAAACCCTTGAAATAATGAAGGGGGAATATCCGGGGCTTCCTGTTGTGATGATCACCAAAAGCGAGGAAGAGTCGATCATGGAGGATGCCATCGGATCGAAAATTTCAGATTACCTCATCAAGCCGGTGAATCCGAAACAGATTCTGCTATCGCTGAAAAAAAACCTGGAGAACAAAAAGCTGGTCAGTGAAAAAACCACCCAATCCTATCAGCAAACCTTCGGCAAACTGGGAATGGAGATATCCGGTCAATTAGGCCACAACGAATGGGCCGATGTGTATAAAAAGCTTACCCGCTGGGAACTGGATCTTGAAAGCTCCGCCGACAGCGGAATCAAGGAAGTGCTGAATATGCAGAAAGATGAAGCCGGCCAGGTCTTTTCAAAATTCATTGAGAACCATTACATCGATTGGATCAACAGCAGGACAGCTAACCGGCCTGTTTTGTCCCATACCCTGCTGAAAGAGAATCTCTTTCCGCTGCTGAACAGGGATAAGCAGATTTTTTTCATCCTGATCGACAACCTGAGGTACGATCAGTGGAAGATCATTCAGCCCATCCTGGAAAACCGTTTCAGGGTAGAGAGGGACGATATTTATTTCAGCATCCTTCCCACGGTGACACAATATGCCAGGAATGCCATGTTCGCCGGACTATTGCCCTCTGAAATCGAAAGAAAGTACCCCCAATACTGGACAGGGGAAAATGAAGAAGGCACTAAAAACCAGTTTGAAGATAAACTGCTTGCCGAAAACCTGAAAAGATACGGCAAAGACATAAAATTTTCATACAACAAAGTGCTTAACCTCAATGTAGGTAAAAAACTGGTGGACACCATGCCCAACCTGATGGGCAACAACCTCAATGTGATTGTGTACAATTTTGTGGATATGCTCTCACATGCCCGCACCGAAATGGAGATCATCAGGGAACTTGCCGATGACGAGGCAGCTTACCGTTCCATCACCTTGTCGTGGTTCGAACACTCACCCCTGTTTGACATCTTCGAATTTCTTGCAGATAAAAAGGTTGACATAATACTCACCACAGATCATGGTTCGGTCAGGGTGCATAATCCTGTGAAAGTATTGGGCGACAGAAACACGAGTACCAATCTCAGGTATAAAACAGGCAAGTCGCTTCAGTACAACAGAAAGGAGGTTTTTGAGGTTAGAAATCCCGATGACATTTACCTGCCAAGGGCGAACGTGAGCTCATCATTTGTTTTCTGTAAAAAAAATGACTTCTTTGCCTATCCGAACAACTACAACTATTATGTGAGCTACTTCAGGAACACTTTCCAGCATGGGGGAGTCTCCATGGAGGAAATGATGATTCCTTATATCCATCTGAAAGCGAAATAATCAGGAAACCGGCCCCGCACCGCTGATTGTAAACACCGGTAATCATCGAAAAAAAAACTGAAAAAATGCGGAATCATCGGATTGAATCAAGAAAAGTGTATTTTTGGAATTCAATCTGCGTGATACCATTCATGCCAGTTTCTTGATGATGGACATATTATACAACAGGTCATTTCTGAACCATAATCCGGCCAGCGATGTTGAAGGGCCGTATCGATTGGGTGAATTCGCCGGAAAGCTGAAAGAAACCTATGCCAACGGAGAAGAGTATCTCTCCCTGACACATGACGAAAGCTACATAAAAAGCATAAAAAAAGCATGCTCGGCCTATGAATGCATTGCTGAGGTATGGCTTACACCGGCCAGCTATCTTGCGGCCTGCCAGTCGGTGGGTGTTACCTTAAAGGCAGCCATACAGGGCGATTTTGCGCTGGTCCGCCCTCCCGGACATCATGCTAACCGGAATAAGGCCCTCGGTTTCTGCTTTTTCAACAACATCGCCATTGCTGCTCAATATCTTGTCAATCAGGGAAAAAAGGTGTGCATCATCGACATCGATTCGCACCATGGCAACGGCACCCAGGAACTCTTTTACAGCAGTAACCTTGTGTTCTATGCTTCAATACATGAATTATATTCCTACCCTTTTACAGGTTTTCCCACAGAAACAGGTGAAGGGGAAGGCGCCGGCTGCACCATGAATATCCCCCTTATCGCAGGCAGCAATGATGACAAATTTCTGGATGCCCTTGACAAAATACTGGACAAGGCCAGGTTGTTTGAACCCGATGTTGTAGGGGTTTCAGCCGGCTTTGACGGATACTTCAAAGACAAGCTCCTGAACCAGAAATATACCCTGAAAGCCTACTACGAGTGTGGTTTCCGTATCCGTAGAACATTCAGCAATGTATTTGCCGTACTGGAAGGCGGATATCATGAGGATATGAAACCCTGTGTCGAAACATTTATCGACGGCATCAATGTAGGCGCCCGGCCCCGTCCCAACAGGTTCAATCACGAAATGTCGGTGGGATAAACACCTTATCTGCCGGTAAGTCCGCCGTCGAGGGAAACCGGAACCCTTCCTGGTTCATATACACAGGCAATAAACAAGCAGGAAGGTCGCACAGGATCGCCCCTTCAACAAAAGACAAAAGCAAAACAGCTTACACTCACAACGGTTCACCGTTCCGTCCATAATAGACCTGTGCCTTCCAATGCCATCCATCGTTTCCATTACCGGGACATTTTTGACTTGATTCCTTTTTTTCACACAAAATTCACAGATCGACACAGAAAACCGATCTGCATAAATCTGTGGTGTCTGTGTAGGATCCTCACTGTCATCTGAGGCTTTGGGGGCTTCTTGTGACAATCACCGCACAATGAAATGTAATGAAAAAAAACTTCCGGAGCGCCTGCCCCGGAAGTAACCTGTCGACGATTGAGTGTAAACCTGAACAAAGCTGAATTAATCAAGTTTAAGCATTTGCCTGCTTCCGGCAATGTTTCCGTCGACTGTAAGCCTGTAAATATAAATCCCGCCCTGCAGTTTCATGCCATTGGCGGCTTTTCCGTTCCATTTGAGATTATGCTGGCCTGCAGTTTGTGCTTCTGAAACCAATGTGGCAATCTTCCTTCCTGAGAGATCAAACACGGCCAGTTCAACCTGCGATTCGCCGGTAAGGACATAACTGATCACCGTTTCATCGCTGAAGGGATTCGGGTAATTCTGTGCCAATGCAACATTCACTTCCTGTTTTGCGGGACCTGCGGATGTTGAAGGATCACCCACGGTGAGCGCCTTGATACAGAAGTTGCCTGTATTCTGGTAACCTGAAGGATCGTTATAATAATAAAAATCAAGCCAGCCTTTGCCGTCATAGTAGTAACTTTCTTCCGGATTTGCAGCGGAAGGCACAATGGCTCTGTAATCCGACCCTAACAGGACAGGCACTTCAGAAGTTCTGTCGTACGGATGGCCGCCGTGAGACAATTCCAGGTAAATGTAGAAATCGTCTCCAGCCGTAAACTCTATCGGGTTGGCCAGGTCAATGGTGTGAAAACCTGTGTATTGAATGGAACCCGACTCGGTGGTCAATTCGCCGGAGAGGTTAGTGCCGTCAAAATCGTCATAAAGGGTTACGGTAAAGTCCACATTGTCGGCTGCAGTAAAAAAGCTCACAGCCTTTACCGTTTCATCACCCGACATGGTGAATGCATTGAAAGCTTCGGTAACATCTGCTTTGGTATCCCGCCATCCGTGGTAATCGTGGTAATACACATTGTCATACTGCCAGGGTTCCGAATTGCGGAAGGAAATTGCGCCCATTTCGGGGTGCTGTGTGCTGTGCTTGTCATAATAGGAAATCCAGAAATAACCGCCGTTGCCCCATCCTGAGCCCCAACTGTTTTTGCAGAGCCATGCACCGGGTTGCGGCGCCTGTGTCACCCTGTCGTCGTCCCAGCCAATGATGGCAATGGCGTGGTTGGGATCCTGAGAGCTCGTAGGGGGTTGATAATGTTCATATTCCCCGTTGATGAACTGGTTGCTGTAACACATGCAGGTGCCCATCACCCCTTCCGACATGATTTTGCCTTTGATCAGATCAATGTTTTCGAGGTTTGGCCCTGACACATACCACTCAATATCGCGGGGATAGTAAAGACTAAAACTTGTATCGAACCTGACAGGAGGGTTGTCAAACCATACATCATCGTACTCTGTATTGTCGTTGGCATCCGGGCTGTAAACAGCGCCTTCACCGCGGACGATGTAGGCTGAGGCTACCCGGTAATCCCCGCCAAGGTGTTCTTCGAGACCCTGGCCGTTGTTGAAGGGCGGGTTCAAATCCTGATTGTAATACCTGTTGAAGCCGTTCCACCAGTCGAGATGGTATTCGGCTAAGTTGGGTTCAACATCGTCCAGGGTGTCCACCCAATGGTCGAGCATGATAAGGTTTCCTTCGATGGCAGCCATCACGCCGTGAGTCCAGCAGGTGCCGCTGGTCTGCGATTTAACGGAGGACACATAGTTTTTCCCGTTATAGTTCCTGAGATCGAAAGAGGAAGGCATTGAAGGAGCATCACCCGTAAAGGCCTTGATGCAAAAATTTCCTGAGTGTTGATATCCCGAAGGATCATTGTAGTTATAAAAATCCGTCCATCCCCTTCCGTCGTGATAATAGCTCTGACCTGCCGCTGCAGACGAAGGCACAATGGTCCTGTAATCACCGCCAAGCAAAACGGGTACTTCGGAAGTCCTGTCGTAAGGAATCCCTCCCTGTGACAGATAGAGGTAAACATAAAAATCATCGCCGGCAGAAATGTTCACCGCATTGTTCAGATTCACTGTATGGAGGCCGGTGCACATGATATTGCCTGACCGGGATGCCAAAAGGCCAGTCAGTTCCCCACCCCGGAACCCGTTATAAAGTTTTACGGTGTAATCCACATCGTCGGCAGCGGTGAAGAAGTTAACAGCCACAATGCTTTCATTTTTCGATGCAATGAAAGCGTTAAAGGCTTCCGTTGCATTATTCAGGGTATCCCGCCAGCCATGGTAATCGTGGTAATATGCAGTGTCATAATCCAGGATATCTACATCATAGAAGGATATGGCCCCCATTTCAGGGTTCTGGCAGGCATGTTTGTCGTAATAGGAAATCCAGAAATAACCGTTGTTTCCCCAACCCGAACCCCAACTGTTTTTGCACAGCCATGCACCGGCCTGAGGCGCCTGGGTGGTCTTATTGTTGTCCCATCCAATAATGGCAATGGAATGGTTGGGATCGAGGTTGCTGGAAGGCGGCTGGTAATGTGCATTCAATGAAGAGCTGTAAAAACTGTTGTCCCAGCACATACAGGTGGCCATCACCCCATACTCCATTATTCTGGATTTGATGAAATCAATATTCTCCAGGTTAGGCCCTGCAGTGTACCATTCGACATGCTGAGGGAAATAGATATGATAACTGCCGGTGTACAGGGAGGGCGGATTGTCGTAAGATTGTCCGTCAATATCGCGGCAGGCTCCGTCTAACCTTGCCATGTAAGCTGTTGCCACCCTGTAATCTCCGCCGTAATGCACTTCCAAACCCTGGCCGTTGTTGAAGGGAGGGTTCAGGTCCTGGTTAAAATACTCGTTAAAACCGTTCCACCAGTCTAAATGGTACTCGGCTAAGTTGGGTTCACCGGTTTCGCCTGCAGCGGCCCAGTTGCCCGTCATTAAAAGGTTGCCCTCCATAGAAGCCATGGTGCCGTGTGTCCAGCAGGTGCCCCCCTGTTGGCTTTTTACGGAGGTAACATAATTCTGCCCGGCTACGTTCCTGAGATCGTAAGAAGAGGGGTATTGTCCGCACACTCCGGCAGCAAGAGCGGTCAAAACAAGTAAAGACAAAGTTTTTTTCATGCTATTACAATTTAATCGTTTCATATTCAGATTTCCTAATATTTTAAGACAATCAATATTTTCAAAGGGTTGCACGCCCATTTATTTTTATCGGGACTATTCTTCAGGGTATAAAATATCGTAACTTTGAGGGATAAAAATAAGCATATATCAATGATAAAGGTCAGGTTATTTATTATTTCTTTCACTTTCATCTTCCCGGCGCTCCAGAATATGACCCTGTCTGCGCAAAGTCAAACCGCCGATTCTTCCGGCATCTGTGTTTCGGATGAGGAAGTCAGGCTGTTCAATCTGATTAACGACTACAGGAAAGTTTTAAAGTTACCGGCAATACACCTTTCGAACTCCCTTTGCCAGGTAGCGAAGAAGCATCTGAACGACCTGCTGGTGAACCACCCTGACACCCAGATGTGCAATTTTCACAGCTGGTCGGATAATGGGCCATGGAAGCCGTGTTGTTATGAAAAAAAGGGGGTTTCCAGGAACTGTATGACCGGAAAGCCTTCCGAGCTCACCTCCTACCCCGGCATTGCCTATGAGGTGGTTTTCTGGGACAACCAGGGCGCAACAGCTTCCACAGCGTTTGAACAATGGAAAACCATCCCCGCCTCCAAAGACATGATCATCAGCATGAAAAAATGGGAGGGCGTTGAATGGAATGCAATGGGGGTTGCCATCGGTGAAAACTACGCTATTCTATGGCTCGGACTGGAACCGGACGTGATAAAAGAAACCAGGATTTGCAGCAGCGGCAAAATGAT
>JAFGME010000116.1 GCA_016927695.1 Bacteroidales bacterium | reverse complement strand
TTATCGACAACCTTCACAGTCACGAATGATAGATCCGCGCCATCCGCGTTAATTGTTTGCCTATCAGGAGTCAATACGATCTTCGCCGCCGCTTCCGCGGTTCGCACTTCTCTGCTCAACACGACTTGCCCGTTTTTTCGCGACACTGCTTTCAACAAACCCGGCTCAAATGCGAGTCGCCAGAACACCCGCATGTCGTCGCCCTGTTTTCGTTTTGTCCCCTGTGAACGGCCGTTCAGAAACAGTTCCACTTCATCGTAACCGGAGTATGCCCAGACATCCACTGTATCGCCGATAGTCCAGTTCCAGTGAGGGAAAACATGCAAAACAGGTTCCTGAGTCCACTCACTCTTATACATGTAGTAGCTGTCTTTTGGAAATCCGGCCAGGTCAACCACCCCGAAATAGGAACTTCTTGCAGGCCAGGTATAGGGTGTGGGTTCTCCAATGTAATCAAAACCCGTCCAGATAAACATGCCCGATAAATAGTCGTGTTTCTTCATGATCCGCCAGGTTTCTTCATGTGTCGATCCCCAGGGGGCACTCACATGATCATAGGCAGAGACTGTCCAGTCGGGGTTGCCGGCTGTAAACACCTCATCCCAGCGCCTGGGCCACCTGCGAATGCTGTCTGACGGCATATCATACTGTCCCCGGGTTGCCAGGGCTGAGACTGTTTCAGTAGCAATAAACTTTTGCCCGGGAAAATCCTCCGGAAAGCTCTCATACGACCCATGTGCATAGTTGTAACCAATCAGGTCGAGAACCATAGGCTTGTTGAGGTGGTTATCCGCCGACGGAGGGTTATTGGCAGTTGTTATCGGGCGCGTGGTATCCAGTTCCCGTACTATTGAGTAGAGTTCCTTAACCATCGGAATGCCCGTAGAATCCCATTGTTCCAGGATCTCATTGCCAATGCTCCAGGCGATGATGCTCGGATGGTTCCGGTCGCGAAGGATAAAATCCCGCAAGTCCTTTTCATGCCATTCGTCCCAATACAGGCTGTAATCGTAGGGATTTTTGCTCTTCTTCCACATGTCAAAAGCCTCATCCATGACGAGGAATCCCATCTTGTCGCAAAGATCCAGTAATTCAGGTGCGGGAGGATTGTGGGAAGTCCGGATCGCATTGCAACCCATGCCCTGCAGGATCTCCAGCTGACGCTCCAGGGCCCTGACGTTAATGGCCGAACCCAGGCACCCGAGGTCGTGATGCATGCATACCCCGTTGATCTTCATGGCCTCCCCATTTAATGTGAATCCTTTTTCGGAATCAAAGTTGAAAGTCCTGATACCAAACGGAGTGCTGTATAAGTCAACAGTTTTGCCATTAAGCAGGATTTCAGTTTCTGCCACATACATAAGAGGAGAACTTACCGACCATAGGTCGGGATAGGCAATTTCAGCTTCCTGACTAATTTCTTTCTCCTCCCCGGCCTTAAGGTTCAGCTGGCTTTTCATTGACTTGACATTTTCTTCCTTACTATTAATCAGTTTTGTAACCACTTCAATTTCAGCAGCTTTATCCAGCTTGTTCACTACTTTGACTTTCAGATTGATGCCCGCCTTATCCTTCTGCACTTCAGGAGTAGTCAGGAAGGTACCCCAGAGCGGGATGTAGATGGGAGAAGTCTTTACCAGCCATACATTCCGGTAGATCCCTGAACCGGAATACCACCTGGAATTGGGCTGTAGTGAGTTATCCACCCTGACAGCTACCTCGTTAATTTCTTCTCCATATTTCAGGTAGGGGGTCAGGTCGAACCGGAAAGAACTGTATCCGTAGGGTCGCTCACCCAGAAGTTGTCCATTGATCCAGACTTTGCTATTCATATAAACCCCGTCAAAATCAATGAATATTTTTTTACCCCGATCGGCATCGTCCAGGGTGAAAGCTTTCCTGTACCAGCCGATACCACCTGGCAGGGCGCCGCCGCCGACTGTTGCGGGATTTGCGTCATCAAACTCACCCTCGATGCTCCAGTCGTGCGGTACATCGAGCACCCTCCAGTCAGAAGCATTAAAACCAGATTGGAAGGCCTGGTCCACCTCCCCAAGGTGAAACTGCCAGTTATCCGCAAATTTTATCCTTGAGCGTGTTCCACTCATCTGTCCCATTCCAATCAAAGAAATTCCAGAGATTAAGGACATAATCATTAACTTTATTAACGGCTGTTTCATAGTAAGAATATTTTTCAGGATCAAAAATAGACTTTTCACTGCAGAAACTGAGGCTTGTTTGTTTTACGCAAGGAGGTGAATTGTTTCTGGCACAGCCTGGTCTTTATGTTTAAATTGCTCATGATTTCATTTGTGCCAAATTCATTTCGATCGGAATGCCCCGGGCAGGAATTAACGATAAATTAAGATTAAATCCCTCAGAGCTTGCTATTTTTCTGACTTTTAGCTTATTTTTATATAAGAAATAACAAATGTCGATTCAAATGGCTGAAAACACAAGTGAGAATTCTCCAAAAAAAAATGAGAACGAAGTAAAAAAAACTGCCCCCGCAAGCTCTAAAAAACCTGCAGCCCGAAGGGGAAGACCGGCAGCTTCAAAAACCGCTAAAACCGTTGCAAAAAAAGGCAGCGCCAGGGGTACAGCCGCGAAGCCCGGCCCACGCAGGCCAAAAGCCTCTGCACCGAAATCTGCTGCTCCTCCTACCAAGGCCACAACAAGCGAAGATGACAGCAGGAAGCGTCCGGGACGTTCAGGCACTACAACTGCAAAATCATCAACTGCCAGTGGAACTACCACCAGGCGCAAACCGGGAAGACCAAAAGCCTCTGCCCCAAAACCAGCTGCAAAATCAACCAAGTCCACTACAACTGAGGAAGATAGCAGAAAGCGCCCGGAAAGATCAGGTACCACTTCCACAAAAACAGCTGAACCCTTTAAAAAACCAACTGCCCCAAAAGCTGTTCCGGATGAGAAAAAAACTTCAGCCGCCAAGGCTCCTGTAAAAACTTCAGAAAAAAAATCTCCAAAAATGAGTAAAGCAAAAGACGAAAAAGTCAAGATTAAAAAACAAATCCGGAAATCTGAGGCCAAAGTCGAAAAGCTGGAAAAGAAGATTAAAAAGGCCAGAAAGGATAAAGAAGCAAAGAAAAAAGTTAAAAGTCTGAAAGAAAAACTCTTGAAGGCCATTAAAAAACTGAAGAAAGGCAAAAAGAAAGCTAAGAAACTATAAGTTTCTCATTCTGCTTTCTTTTGCATTAGCATTCACTCGTAAATGCTGATATTGAACGGATCGTATGCAGGACTTTCAGTACCCATACCTGTCCCGTGATAAGTTCTGGTGTATGAGTTATGCCATGCAGCCGGGCAGGTTGTTAGTTTGGCCTGCTCCTTTTCGCAGGCTAGCGTAAGCAACATAAGAATCATCAGCCCTAACAGAGTAGCCAACCGGAGGGAAGCTCCTAATTTCTTTCTTTGTCTCACTTCGAAAAAGTAGAAACAAGCAGGCATATATAACAAAAGGCATCCTTAAAAGAATGCCTTATGCAATGCTTTTCGCAAAATTTTATCCCAAATAGGTTTTGAGTAACTTGCTTTTTGCCCTCTGGCGCAAATGCTTGATTGCCTTTTCCTTGATCTGTCGTGTCCGTTCGCGGGAAATTCCTATGGAATCCCCGATCTCTTCCAGTGACATCTGCTTGCAGCCAATGCCGTAGAAACGGCGGATCACCTTGCTTTCCTTGTCAGGAAGGGTATTCAGTGTCCGCTCAATTTCCATCTTAAGGGACTCCTCAATCAGGAATTCATCCGTATCCGGTGAATCCGGATTACTGAGTACATCCAGCAGACTGTTGTCTTCACCATCCTGGAAAGGAGCATCTACGGAAAGATGCCTTCCCTGCAGCTCCAGGGTAGAAGCAATTTTGTCTTCCGGAAGATCCAGCATCTCAGCTACCTCATCGGGAGATGGCTCGCGTTCATGCTCCTGCTCGAGCTGGGTAAATGCACGGTTAATCTTGTTCAGGGCTCCAATTTTATTCAAAGGCAACCTGACAATTCTTGATTGCTCTGCCAACGCCTGAAGGATACACTGTCGAATCCACCAAACGGCATAGGAAATAAATTTAAATCCTTTTGTTTCGTCAAACTTCTTTGCGGCTTTTATCAAGCCAAGATTTCCTTCATTAATTAGATCAGGAAGACTTAATCCCTGATGTTGGTATTGTTTTGCGACGGATACAACGAATCTTAAATTTGCCTTTGTTAGTTTCTCAAGCGCTTCCTGGTCTCCCATCTTGATCCGCTTAGCCAACTCAACCTCTTCTTCCGGGCTGATCAGCTCCTCCTTGCCAATATCATGCAGATATTTCTCAAGCGAATCACTGTTCCTGTTGGTAATCGATTTGGTAATCTTTAACTGCCTCATAGTTCAAGTCGTAATATATGGAATTTACTCCATCCAACCAGTAAAACAGACTGGATGTCGAAATGTTTAAAAAAACACAAAAATCAGTCTTATAACGCCTATATGCAAAAAAAAAGTATAAATTTTTCGGCTTTTAACTTTTATTATGAAAGAAACATACTTTTTCCGTTTTGCCCAGGTTTCAGTCTG
>JAFGME010000115.1 GCA_016927695.1 Bacteroidales bacterium | reverse complement strand
TGACCAGACCGGCACAACGTTTGTCTACCTGAGGGGAAACCTTGAAATCTACAGCGGACTGTTTGAGTTCACCTACAGGCCTATGAGTACTTCATCCCTAATGACCTCATCGACCATAACCGGAGGACTTATCCGTATGGGTGGGGATTTCAGCGCTCCTGACGCAGGCATGTGGATGCAGACTGGAGGAACGATGGAATTTTTTGGAGATGCAGCCGCCACTATAGAATGTTCAGGCGGAAATCATTTTTATGATGTGGTTGTGGATAAAGGCACAGGAACGGCAACCCTGAATTCCGAATTGATTATCCGGAGACACTTCCATCTTCAGTCGGGCATACTCAATAGCAGCACATACGATATGTTTGTTGGAGGAAGCTGGACCAATGACATCGGGCCTTCGGCATTTTCGGAAAATACCAACTCTGTTACTTTCAACGGATTGCTAAGCTCTTACCTGTATACCGATGAGGATTTTTACAACCTTGAGGTGAATAAAACGGATGCAATGAAGAATATACTTCATATCAGCGATGGTGTAACTGCCAATGTGCTGGGGGAGGCAAACCTTGTGGATGGAGTTTTACGAATGAGGAACAATACAACAATGCATGTAAATGGCGGCATGACCCTTTCAAGTGGTACAATTGCTGAATTTCCATCAGTCTATACGAATTCGTATCTTGAAGTAGACGGCACCATGTACCTGAATTCAGGATCTCTTTTTTCAATTGATACAGGAGACACAGCAGTTTTTAACTCCGGTTTTACCAACGTTGGAAATGTGGAGATCACCAATGCTTCAGTTGTTGTCCACGGTTTGTTTTCTTTCGCTTCCGGATCCGGCTTCGCCTTGAACAGTGGTGAGTTTATCTGTGACCAGACAGGTACTACATGGAATTATATGCGCGGTACTTTTAAGATGTACGATGGGCTTTTTGAATTCACCAACAGACCTCTTAGTACATCCTCCCTGCTTACCTCATCAACCATTAATGGCGGTCTGATAAGGATAGGGGGGAATTTCCAGGCTTCCACGGCTTCAACGTGGCTGCAGACCGGTGGAACAATAGAATTTATGGGGACTGCAAATGGTACTGTCAATTGCTCGTCAGGAAATCATTTCTATGATATGAAAGTCAACAAAGGTACCGGGACCCTGACAATGTTGTCCGATATCAACATACTCAATGATTTTACACTTGAACAGGGGCAGTTGGATACGGATGTGTACGACATGTACGTAGGTGGCGACTGGACCAATTATGCCGGGCCTGCGGCTTTTGCCCAGGGCATGAACAAGGTAACATTCAATCAGAATCAAAGTTCCAATGTTTACAGCAGTGAATCCTTTTTTGATCTGGACATCAATAAACCCGATCCATCTTTGAACTTTCTGCATGTTGCCGGTAATGTTTCAGTTAATGTCATGAATAACATGACGGTTACGGATGGCAGGGTAAGGTTGAAAACAAACACTTTCCTGGGAGTGGGTAACAACATGTCCCTGATGTCGGGTACATTGCTGGAAATGCCATCGGTTTATACAAATTCAGCGCTCGAGGTGGATGGGACGATGGACCTGAAAACAGGGGCACAGATGGATATGGATACGGGAGATACGGCCACTTTCAACAATACTTTCATTCTTGCCGGAGAACTGAACCTTACAGATGCATCTGTCAATGTCCATGGTTTCTTTTCATCAGCCACTTCATCCTATTTCACGCTCAACAGCGGTGAGTTCATTTATGATGAAACCGTTACAGGATGGGTTTACATGAGAGGTGTTTTCAAAATGTATGGAGGGTTATTCGAAGTCACCCATCGTGATCTGAGCCTCTATTCCGGGCTGAATTCGGAAATCCAGAACGGCATAATCAGGCTCGGCGGAAGATTCAGCGCTGCAACCCCCGGAACTTTCATGCAGCAGGGTGGACTCACTGAGCTGATAGGCGATGCCAATGTAAATATTGAACTGGCTGCAGGAAATCATTTCAATGATCTGGATGTCAGCAGAACGGGCGGAACAGTAAGCCTGGTCTCAGATGTTGTCATTAATCGTGATTTTCACATGATTTCAGGTTATATGGAAGCCATTGGATATGATATTGATGTCGGACGAAACTGGATCAATGATGAAGGGCCTGGTTCTGTTGTACATTCAAATAACCGGGTTACATTCATTTCTTCTCAGCCGGCCACAATTTTTTCAAGCGATGAGTTCAATGAGGTTTATATTGAAAAACCGCTTGGCGGAGCTGCTTACCTTGAAATAGAAGACAATATTGCTATTGACATTTCCGGAGATTTCAGTGTTGAACAGGGATCGGTGCTGATGCATCAGGGCAGTGAACTCTCTGTGAGGGGAAACCTGGGCCTGCAGGACGGCGCCGGCCTGAATGCCAATCCTGCTGAAACATCTGTTATAATTGAAATTGGAGAAGATTGGACGGATAAGAACGATGATTATAACAATTACGAAGGTTTCAATCCCGGGCTTTCTAAAGTAATAATTGACGGGAGTATCGACCAGGTGTTGTTCAATTCCGACAACAATATCTTTTTTTATGATCTGACAGTGAATAAGCCTTCCGGAAAAGTACTGCCCGATTCGAAAATCACAGTGTTAAACGATTTCTATCTTCAGGATGGTGAATGGTATTATGCATCACCAGTGTCATCCCATTATTTCTATGGCAATATTACTGTCGGAAACGGTGGGATGTGGAGTGATAACCTGTGTACGATAGAGATACTTGGAAATGAGGTACGTTACTTTGAGAACCTGGGTTCGGCAAACACTCAGTTCGGGTCGTTCAGGGTTGACATGGATGCCGATAAGGAGAAAGCAACATGTTTGCTGGCGCTGAACTCCGACATAACCTTCCATGGAATGATTATTTATGATGGAACCGTTGATGTCAATAATCACACCATGAATTGCCTGGCTCAGTTGCAGATTTTACAAGGGGGTTATCTTAATGCAAAATACAACTCATTGATTGCTATGGAAAACGGGGCCGACCTGTTTGTTTTAGGTGGAAGGTTTACAATGACAGGATCAGTATCTCAACGTCCCAGGATAACTCACAATTCAGGGTATTACCAGTTTGGTGTCGATGCTGGAGGTGAATTTTATGTGCACAACGCCGATTTTGATTTTATGGACCAAAATGGGATACGTATAACTTCAAATGGAACCCTCGTGAATTCGAACCCTTTTGAAAACTGTACATTTAAAGATGGTGAACCCGGCGGTTCAATGCTAAAGATTGAAAATGAACAGGTGTTGACCATCAGCCATGCCAATTTCTATGATAATACATGGGGAAGCTTATTCAATATTTCAAAACCAAATAATGCAGGCAGCATCACATTCATTGATGCGGCCGGAAGCTTTGCAGGCGAGCAGGATGAGTACGATCCTTACAACAGGGTTTTTTGGAACACATCCGGGTACAAAGTTGCACTAACAGCTTTCCTGGAAGGGCCGTACAACAGCGGCGTAATGAATACCAACCTGACAACTTTAATGCCGCTGGCACAGCCGTACAGTTCATCCCCATGGAATTATCCGGGGACGGAAAGCGTAGCATCAGCGAATCCTGATTATGTTGACTGGATACTGGTCGAGCTTCGTGACGCTGCCACGGCGGTACAGGCCACATCGGCAACCATTATTGAAAGGCAGGCTGCTTTAATAAGGAATGATGGAGTTGTTGTAAATACAAACGGTAGCACGGAGCTTGAATTTACAGCTGAAATAAATGATGGGCTCTATGTGGTCATCTGGCACAGGAATCACCTCGGGATCATGTCGGCCGGCGCGCTGGCAGCATCAGGCAATGTCTACAGTTACGACTTTGCCACTTCAGCCACTCAGGTGTATGGCGGGATAAATGCTCATAAGGAGCTCGGGCCGGGGCTGTGGGGGATGGCCGGCGCCGATGGCAATGCCGACAGTCAGATCAATAATGGCGACAAGAACGATGTGTGGTCGCCGCAGGCAGGGACGGGAGGTTACATTTCGGGCGACTTCAACCTCGATGCCCAGGTGAACAACGGGGATAAGAATGACATCTGGATACCGAACACGGGCATGGGCGGTCAGGTGCCGGAGATGGTGAAGGGCTGTTATGTGCCTGAATAGCAGAGTTGTTGGCAGGTCACTGAAAGACATGGAGGGTATGCTGAACAATCCCGGTTTTTTACGGGTTCAGAATTTTTTCCCTGTTTTCAGGATTGCTCGGCCATTTTCAGAAGTCTGATTTTACAAAACAATTATCCTTTTTCGTGCATGCAATTCTAAGTTTATGAAGATCAATTACCCCAAATTTGGTAAAAAAGAAATATATTTGCTTTCCTAACAATATTTAAGTGATAAAGAAAGCAATGAGATTCAACTGTCAAATCATCATCTTTATTTGCTTTTTTCTAATTGTTGAACAATACAACCAGGCTCAGCAGGCTGATCTTCCATCGAATAATGATACCGGGGATATTGAAAAATTGTTATCCAGGGCGCTTGGCAATTTGGATACTAACCTTGATTCTGGTTTAATTTTAGGTTATCTGGCATATGACATGGCAAAAAAACAGGATAACCGGAAATACTTGTATGATGCTTCAAAAATACTGGCAGATGCCTGGTTTTATAAAGACAGCATGGCAAAAGCCATTGATTATTACAAAATTGCAGCCGACATAATGTTGGAGCTTGAAGGTGAAAATTCTGAAGAATATGCATCGCGGATCAGTGATATCGGGTATTGTTTTTATAGTCTCGATATTTTTGAAATAGCCATCTCTTATAATAACCTTGCTTATGATATCTTTATAAAAACAGCTAATAATGAAGAAATCAGTAATCAACTGAATAATTTGGGTACGGTGTACTTTGCCTGGGGAAAATACAACCTGGCATTAGAGTATTTCAGCCGGACCCTTGGTTATGATATGGAACGTGGAGATAGCGCCGCACTTACAATTTCTTTCAATAACATTGGAAAAGTTTATGAAGCCTGGGGATATTATGACCTGGCCATCGAACATTATTTAAAAGCGCTCAGCTATATTGGAGAGAATGGCAGTGAATCACTGAGGGCAACACGATTAAGCAATATAGGTACCTCATACTTAAAGAAAAAAAATTATGATAAAGCCCTGGAATTTTTATACAAGGCTTTAACAATTGACCGGCAATTGAATAATCAATTTAAAATTGCTGTGCGTTATAACGAAATTGCCAATGTTTTTTCAGCAACCGGCGAATATCCGAAAGCTATTGATTACAACCTTGAAGCCCTGAAAATTCTGCAAATACAAGATAAAAAGGAATCATTGGCAATCGTATTAAAAGATCTGGGCACAAATTATTTTGAAATGAACAATTATCCACTGGCTGAGGATTATTTTAGAAGAAGCATTTCAATTTCGCGCGAAATCGGATCCATATACAATGAAATGTTAGCCTATAAGGTTTTATCAGAAGTTAATGAAAAAAAGCGCGATTACCTTCAGGCCCTTATTTTTCGTACCAGGTACGACAATTTAAAAGATACCATTTTCAACACCCGGGTGCATAAACAGCTTGCCAATTACCGGGTCATGTATGAGACCGAAAAAAAAGAACGGGAAAATCAAATTCTTAAAAAAGACATTTTAATAGAAAAGCGGACTCAGCGAACGCTTATCATTATCGGGGTATTGATGCTGATGTCTTCTGTTTTGTTATTCTTTCTTTTCCGCTTAAGATCCAGAACACATAAACAAGATAAAAAATTATTCGAAAAGGAAAAAAGGCTTTCCAGACTTGAATTGGAAAAAAAGGAGATAGAAAAGCAACAGTTGCAGGACAAAGTTTTTGCAGAACAGCAGGTGAACAGATTGCAAAGTGAAAAGCATGGAGCTGAATTAAAACTGAAAAACATGGAGCTTGTAAATTCAACTTTACAAATAGTAAATAAAAATGAGGTGTTAACCGAAATAAAAAACAAGATAAAACATCATAATACTGAAATACGCGAAAACGCTTACAAAGACTTACTCAATCTGGTAAATCATAATACAGATTTTGATCAAAACTGGAAAAGTTTTACGATTGAATTTGAAAAAATAAATCCGGGCTTTT
>JAFGME010000114.1 GCA_016927695.1 Bacteroidales bacterium | reverse complement strand
ATATTCATTGCCAAAAAATCACATGCCGTGATCAGG
Organism: Bacteroidales bacterium; assembly: GCA_016927695.1. Taxonomy (GTDB): domain Bacteria; phylum Bacteroidota; class Bacteroidia; order Bacteroidales; family JAFGHD01; genus JAFGHD01. The sequence goes on along the minus strand of JAFGME010000114.1, from coordinate 62,288 downwards.
ATATTCAACACCCTGGGAGTGAAGACGGATGAAATCAACCTGGGTACTTTGGAAGGAAGTTATAGGGTCGGATTTTCCAATCCACAATGGAAAGACGGGTTATATTACTACACGCTTGAAGTGAATGGGGAGAAAATTGGTACAAAAGAGATGATCGTAATGAAATAACAAACTCAATGATTTCCGGTTGGGATTTAAACGGAGTAAAAGTATGTCGTATCCCTCCCTGTAATCTGGTTTTTACATCCAGCGCCGCTTCCTTCGCAAACCCATTCAGCAGCGGCATCATTTTGCCGATGCTTTGTAATAAATCTTTTTTTCGTACCTTTGAAGTTCAATGGAAATATTATTATCAACTGTATCATTTAATTTAAAGAATTATGAAAACATTCAGACTTTTGTTTCTCCTGACGGCTGCGATAGCCATGTCAGGAAATGTATTCAGCCAGACGACCTCTGAGATGGAGGAGATGGTCGGAGCGGTGAATGATGAAACCTCTCTGACGGCGACGGAGGACACACCGGAAGTATTGACGCGCCTGAAACATGGCTTCCCTGAAGCCGTAGGCGACATACTGTTTGAATTTGACGCGCAGACAGCTCACGGCGAAACGGGCAGTCTGGGCGCTGAGTTTGACGGAACATATTTCTGGACCACATCCCGCGGACTTGTATCACCGGGAGGCAACCAGATTTTCAAATGGGACATCAACGGGAATTTCATTGCTGCTTACAACCAGGGCACAACTTCAGCCTGGGGAATGCGCGATCTCGCATGGGACGGCGCCTTTCTTTATGCAGGGGATGACAACGGTTTCTACAGGATCGACCCGGCTACGGGCGGGGTAACCACCCTCTTTACACAACCTTTTGGCGGTCCGGCAGTGATACGCGCCCTGGCATGGGTGCCTTCGGAAGGTATGTTTTACACCGGCGATTTTGGAAATGCATTCTACAAGTTTTTTCCTGACGGATCGGGTATGACCATGGTGCCTAATCCGGGTGTTACGGCTGTTTACGGTATGGCTTATGATGAAATTAACGATAAAATCTGGATTTTCGACCAGAGCGGCCCCACCAACCAGACCACCACCTTTTTTGAGTGGAATTACAGCGCCAACACCCTGACCGGTACCACTTACCTGGTTCCGGTCCTTACCGGCCTTACAGCCCAGACTGCCGGCGGCGCCTTCTTTACGGCTGGTCTTGTCCCTGGAAAATGGGTTCTTGGCGGATTAATTCAGGGAACAGCACTCGATATGGTCTTTGGCCTGGAAACAGGCCCTCCCGGTGTTAACGATGTTGGTGTAACGGCAATCACTTCCCCGGTTTCGGGCCCCCTCACTTCATCTGAACAGGTCACCATTGAAGTTTTCAATTATGGAATGAACAGCCAGTCGGACATACCGGTCCATTTTGAATTCGACAGCCAGGTTTATACGGGTACAGTGGCCGGTCCTGTTGCCTTCGGAACCACAGCCTCATACACTTTCTCCCAAACCATCGACCTTTCCGGGACCGGGCCGTTTGAAATTACTGCCTGTACCGACCTTGTAGGCGATGAAGAGCCTGCCAACGATTGTGAAACGGTCATTGTGCAGGCTGTCTCGGGCCAGATTCTCCTGATGCCTGAGAGTACAGGCGACAGGGTCATGGCCTTTGATCCGGTAACCGGCGATCTTATTGATCCGGATTTTATCCCAACCAATGCTTACCTCTCAACCCCCATCCAGGCCATCCTGAACCACGACGGCACAGGGATACTGGTTTCCGACCAGGTTGGCGATGTGGTGCAGGAATTTGACTTCAGCGGCAATTATGTCGGCGTTTTTGCCCCTGCAGGAGGCGCCAACCCCGTTGAGATCAACAACATCCGGGGGATTTGCCTGAAACCAAACGGGCACCTGCTGGTTTCCGTGGGTACGGGCTCTCCCTGCGTGAACCAGAAAACCGTGGTCGAATATGACCTGAACGGGAATTTTGTCGGGGTTTTTATTTCCGGAGTGGATGCCTTTGACGTAATATACAGGCAACCCACCGACGATTACCTGGTGGCCGATATTGAGAACCCGGATCATATCAAACGATATGACAATGCCGGAAACTTTATTGAGATCATCACCAGCAATGTTAATTTTCCCGAACAACTTGGAATAGCTTCTAATGGAAACATACTTGCCGGGTGTTTCAGCACACCTCAGGGCGTGCATGAATACCAGACCAACGGCGCCCTGGTTGGCATTTACGACATCATCACCGGGAACAGGGGTGTTTATGAACTGCCGAATCAGAACATACTGACAACAAACGGCACCGGGGTTTATGAGATCGACAGAAACAATGCACTTATTTCCACCAAAGTATCCGGTATCCAGGGAAGGTTCATCTCACTGGTCAACCTGGGAGGCTCAGCTTCTATTTCCCTTGATATCAAAGTGTTCCTTGAAGGGCCTTTCAACGGTTCAACCATGGATCCCGATCTGTATGGAGCGGGCTTCCTGCCTCTGACCCAACCCTACAACGCCGCTCCCTGGAATTACACAGGTACGGAGAACGTTGCAGCCATTCCCAACCCGAATGTCATCGACTGGGTTTTGATCGATCTGCGCGATGCAGCAGATGCAGCCTCTGCAACGCCCGCAACAACCGTTGCACGTCAGGCCTGCTTCCTGCTTGCCGACGGAAGCATTGTGGGCCTTGATGGCAGCAGCCTGCCTGAGTTCGGCATTACCATTGCCAATAACCTCTTCGCAGTGATCTGGCACCGCAACCACCTGGCTGTGATGTCAGCCAACCCATTACCCGAAGCAGGGGGAGTTTATTCTTATGACTTTTCCACATCCTCCGCTCAGGTGTATGGTGGCGTACTTGGTTACGAAGAACTGGCCCCGGGCATCTGGGGCATGATGGGCGGTGACGGCGACTCCGACGGACAGGTCGGCAATCCCGACAAAGTGGATGTCTGGACTGTGGACGCAGGAAACGCCGGTTATCTCTTCGGCGACTTCAATTTAGACGGCCAGGCCAACAACCCGGATAAGGTAGAGGTCTGGGAACCCAACAGTGGCAGCGGCAGCCAGGTGCCCAACTAAAGATTTTTTACTCATCCGATGACTCAAAGCCATCGGATGAGTTGGCTTAACCGTCACTTTATTGAATTGAAAGTACTTGATGCAATTTCAGGAAGGGTATCTATATCACATATTTAACCAGGGAAACAACAGGCAGAAAATATTTTTCAGCCGCGAGAATTATTTCTTTTTTCTGAATGATACTGATCCGATGACTACGAGTCATCGAATCAGTAAACGCACTCTAAATTATTCCATAGCAGTTATGTTGCGTTCTTATACAAGGGCTATAAACAAACAGGAAAATCGCTCAGGATCGCTATTCAGACCAAAAACCAAAGCCGAATGCATCAATTTCCCGGATGGTATCACCCCCTCGTTTAATTCCGGTAAAAACGGAGTAACTAAAATTAATATCAGGCCCACTGAATTACAATACCTGCAGGTTTGTTTTGATTATATCCACAATAATCCAGTTAAAGCCGGTCTCGTGCAAAGTCAGGAAGAATGGGAGTTTTCATCAGCAATCGATTATTCAGGTCAAAGACATGACAAGCTTGTGAAAAAGGAAGTAGCGAGAGAATATGGTCTCATTGTCAAATAACTCATCCGATGACTCATACTTTTACATTTTTTATAACTTTTTGTAAAGTCTCAGTTTACATATTTTGTTTAAATTTGTAAAAAATGCTTTTGGTAAAGGCAACCATTTGTTAAAGTATGTATTTCGAGAGAAAAATATTCAGCCAGTTAACCGGGCAGTTACCATTTCGTGAAATGGTCGTTTTAACCGGAATGCGAAGAACAGGGAAAACAACCTTGCTGAAAATGGTCTTCGACACTATTGAAAGTGAGAATAAAGTTTTTATCGACCTTGATAACATCCTTGATCAAAAGATATTTGAAGAAAACGATTTCAATTCGATCTGGAGCAACCTGAAATCCTTCGGGATAAATAAGGAAGAAAAGGCTTACATCTTTATTGATGAGATCCAGTCAAAACCTGAAATAGTAAAAACGTTAAAATACCTTTATGATCATTACGATGTAAAATTCTATTTATCAGGCAGCAGTAGTTTTTATCTCAAAAACTTATTCTCCGAAAGTCTTTCGGGCAGAAAAGTCATTTTTGAACTCTTTCCACTTGATTTTGAGGAATATCTGATTTTTAAGCAAAAGCATTTTCCTTTTCCCAAAACATTCATGGAAAAAGAAAAATCAAGGAACTACATTGTATTCGAAAAATTTAAAAAAGAATATGACGAGTTTTTGAATTTTGGCGGCTTCCCGCAAATCGTTTTGGAGAATGATGAACAGCAAAAAAGACGTGTGCTGAAAGATATCTTTAATGCTTTTTTTGAACAGGATGTAAAAACATTAGCAGATTTCAGTCAGATCAATGTTTTACGTGATCTTATTTTGTTGTTGTTTCAGAGGATCGGATCAAAACTGGATATCTCAAAATTGGCTTCATCTCTGAATACCTCAAGACCTACCATTTATAGTTATCTTTCGTTTTTGGAAAAAACTTATTTTGTTTCGTTTATTACACCCTATTCAAAAAATGTTGACAGGGAAGTAAGCGGAACACGAAAAGTTTATGCCTGCGATTCGGGGTTTGTAAACTTGTTCGCAAAGGTTGATGCCGGAAACCTGCTTGAAAATGCAGTATATAATTGTGTAAGACACTATGGAAAGGTACACTATTATCAAAAACGTAGCGGCGGAGAAATTGACTTCATTTTACCCGAATTGAACGTAGCGCTGGAAGTCAAAACCAAAGCCATTCACCAGGACATTGATAAATTGAAAAACCTTTCACAAAAGATAGGCATCAATGAAAGCTATGTTGTATCAAAGGACTTCGTTGATTTGAGAAACATTATCTCAGCGGTTAACTTATGAATGTTAGTGGGAGTGCGACTCTAAGTCGCAGATATTCTTGCCTGTTATCTTATTCCTGACCTGTCAGGTTAGCCTGCGGCTGTGCGCGGGGCAACCTAAGAGGTCACACTGTCACTATCAAAAAAAACAATAGATTTTTTTTGTTTTTGATAACACTATTGATAATTCCTTAAATTTGGCATTTGATGTCAATCAGCAAATTTTATAAAAAATGAAAAAGTTTTTTTTACTCTCAATGCTTGCCTTAATGGCTTATGCCTCTTTTGCCCAGGGATGGCGCAAGGATGAAATGGAAGTCAAAGTGTTCATTCAGAATGAGATTGAATACCAGGCGCTTTATGAACTGAAGCTTAACGGGGATATGTATCCCGGTTATGCCCAACTGTATGTTACGCCGGCAGAGCTGCTCAAACTGCAATCTGCAGGACTGAAATATGAGGTCACCATTGAAGACCTTAATGCACATTATAAGGATTTCTGGCTTACTGAGGATGCTTATCACACCTATCCGGAAATCATTAACATTATCGACAGTCTTGCCCTTCATTTTTCTGATATCTGCCAAAAACATTCCTACGGGACGTCGTACCAGGGGAGGCAGCTTGCTGCTTTAAAAATCAGCGACAATGTGAATGTGGATGAGAATGAACCGGAAATATTTTTTGACGGTGGGATTCACGGGGATGAGATTGGTTGTTCTGAGAATATGATCCGTTTCGCCAGGGAATTGTGCCTCGAATACGGAAACAATGCTACCATAACCAATCTTATCAACAGCAGGGAGATATGGCTTTATATAATGGTTAACCCTGACGGCCGCGTCAATATGTCGCGTTACAATGCCAACGGTGTGGATTGTAACCGAGATGCAGGATACATGTGGGACCAGTGGGGGGGAAGCCCGGGCCCCTTTTCGCAAAATGAATCGAAAGGTGTAAGGGAATGTAACTACAACAATCAGTTTGTAATTTATACTGCATACCACAGTGGTACGGAGATTATTTCATACCCCTGGAGTTACAGGCCTGATCCGACCCCCGACAATACACACATCAACTTTCTGGCAGCCCTCTATTCTTCATCTTCAGGATACTCAAACCTTGCGTATGCCCAGGGATACAGCGGAATGTATGCCATCAACGGAAGTACAAAAGACAGTTATTATGGCATTATGGGATCTGTCAGCTGGTCGATGGAGATATCTATGAGCAAACAACCCCCTGCTTCCCAGATCATGATGTATTACAACTACAATAAACCGGCCATGCTTAAAATGATTGAGTATGCCGGATATGGCATCGGAGGTACAGTGACAGACGCCTCCACCGGACAGCCTGTTGCAGCTTTGGTATTTGTGGGAAACAGTTATCCCTCATACTCTGATCCTGTTGTGGGAGATTATCATAAGTTTCTTGTACCCGGAACCTACACCCTGACCGTGAAGGCCAATGGTTACCAAACCCAGACTGTGACAGGGGTAACAGTGACTTCAATGAACTCCACAGTTACCAATTTTCAGTTGCAGCCCCTGGCAGGGCATTATGCCTATAAATTTGCCAGTTCACAAATCCCTGACAACAATCATTCGGATGAAGGCAATACCAAGGCTGCCCTGATGGCGCCTGACAATGTGAACTATTCCATAGGAAAAAACGGATGGTGTGTACTTGATATGCAATATCCCATCTTAGATACACAGGGCAACGATTTAATAGTGTATGAAGGGGATGCCACCCCCGAAGGCTATACCTGCTATGCCAGCGATAACATTGACGGCCCGTGGGTGAGTTTAGGGACAGGTAGCGGAACCACTGAATTCGACCTGCTTGACGGCAACCTGCCACAGGCGCAGTTTATTAAGATCGTTGACGATGGCGATGGCACAGCTGTTGTTGCCGATGCCGGATTTGACCTGGATGCCGTCAAGGCTTTTGAACCCGTTCCCGGCCCCTATCTCTTTATCCAGGAAACACTGGTTGATGATGCAATCGGCGGTAACGGCAACGGCAGGCTCGACCCGGGCGAAACGGCCGACCTGATCATCACAGTGAAGAACAACGGAAACCAGGCCGCCCTGAATACTTCAGGAGGGCTGAACACCACTTCACCGTACATCAATATCATTGATCCTACGGCAGATTTCGGGAGCATCCAGCCCGGGATGACCGGTACGGGTACCTATACCATCAGCGTGGATCCCGCAACCCCCATTGGCCATGTTGCATACATGACTCAGGACATATCGGCCAACAGTGGCGGTTATACCGTTTTATTTGAACAATACTTTACTGTGGGACTGGTGGTAGAGAATTTCGAAACCGGAAATTTCTCGGCTTATCCCTGGCAGTTTTCGGGTAACCTGCCCTGGACCATTACCACTACGGCTCCATACGAGGGAACCTATTGCTCCAGATCAGGTGCCATTGGAAACAGCCAGAGTTCATCCATGTTTCTTGTCATCAATGTGGCATCTGCAGGTAACATTAGTTTTGCCAGGAAGGTTTCTTCGGAAACAGGGTATGATTTCCTGAAATTTTATATTGATGGCAGCATGATGGATCAGTGGTCAGGAAACGTAGCATGGGGAGAAGTTTCCTTCCCTCTTTCCCAGGGAAATCATACCTTAAAATGGGAATATGTCAAAGATGCAAACACCATTGGCGGCTCCGACTGTGCCTGGGTCGATTATATTATATTCCCTCCTTTGTCACCTCCGGCGCCGGCAATAGCCGTAACCCCTGTCAGTCTTGACTTTGGACAGGTGTTTATAGGCGATAACCTGACGAAACCTCTTACGATTTCCAACAACGGCAGTATGGCCCTTTCGGGAAGCATTACAACACCCGCCGGTTATGCTGTGGCATTGGCGGACAACACCCTTGCTTTCAATGTGCAGCCCGGCCAGTCCACGGTATTTAACATCACATTTTCACCCCTTGCAGCACAGACCTATTCAGGCAATATCACCATTACCCACAACGCACCGGGAGGTACAACCGTTGTACCGGTTACCGGAATGGGCATAACAGGTTTTGTTCTGCCATACACACAGAATTTCGACAACGCCGGCAGCATGCCTTACTCATGGGTCAATGCCACGGGTGATGACTTTGACTGGTCAGTGAATTCTGGCTCTACCCCTTCATCGGGGACAGGCCCCACAGGGGATCACACCACCGGCTCAGGCTATTATATGTTTACAGAATCCTCCAGTCCGAATTACCCAAGCCGGACCGCCAATCTTGAAACCCCGTTGTTCGACCTCAGCGGCATGACTACCGTGGAAATGAAATTCTGGTACCACATGTATGGAACTGCCATGGGCAGCCTGCACCTGGATGCTTTTGCCGGAGGGGTTTGGGTGAATGATATCATGACAGCCATTTCGGGCAACCAGGGAAATGCGTGGTATGAAAAAACCCTTGACCTTACTTCTTATGCCGGTCAATCGGTGAAATTCCGGTTCAGGGGCATCACGGGCACAAATTACACCAGCGACATGGCCATCGACGACTTCTGGATGGGTGGAACTTCAGGCACACCTCAGATTGTTGTTTCTCCGGGTCTGCTTGCAGTCAGCCTTCCCCCGGACGGAACCCAGAACGAAACCGTGAGCCTTGACAATCCGGGAACCGGTTTGCTGAGTTATTCAACCACCATCAGTTACCTGTCAGGGGCTAACGGATGGCTAAGTATTACTTCCAATCCGGCAGGCAATGTGAGCGCCGGCGGGTCAATAGACATGAACGTGCATTTCGACGCCACCGGTTTGTTCCCGGGATTGAACACGGCTGAAATATTGATCAATAGCAACGACCCTGTTAATCCGGTGGTTGTTTTACCGGTTTCATTAACTGTGTCAGGCGCCGTTATCCTTGATCTGAAGGTATTCCTGGAAGGGCCTTTTGTTTTAAGCCAGATGAACCCTTACCTGAATAACTTAAACTACCTTCCCTTATGTCAACCCTTTAATGTTGAACCCTGGAACTATTTCGGTACGGAAGCCGTGGCCTCCATACCCTCATCCAATGTGATTGACTGGGTTTTGGTAGAACTCCGTGAAACCACAGGCACAGCATCCACTGCCGTGGCCGACTCCATCATCGCCAGACAGGCAGGTTTTGTGCTGAACAATGGAAAAGTGGTTGGCCTCGACGGGGCCAGCAACCTGTTTTTCAGCCTGGAACCCACTGCCGATCTATATGTGGTTATCCGCCACAGGAACCATCTCGGGGTGATGTCTTCCATTCCCCTCCAGCTCTCCGGAGGAGTATATTTATACGACTTTACCACCGGGGCAGGCCAGGCCTACGGAGGTTACAACGGCCACAAGGAAGTAGGAGCCGGAATATGGGGAATGGTTGGTGGCGATGGTCTTTGCGACGGCCAGATCAATGCTGCGGATAAAATTGCCGTATGGTTGCCCGAATCAGGTCAATCAGGGTATAAAGCAGGCGATTTTGATCTCAACGGACAAGTCTCCAACCAGGATAAGGTAGACGTCTGGGGATCGAATGCGGGTAAAGGCTGCCAGGTGCCATAGGTTTTGTCAAGGTTAATGTATTAAATTGAAAACCGGGAACGTCCCCATACAATGAGGATACTCCCGGTTTTTTTTATCGGTTTTATTGTTTCATTATCTTCACAGAAATCCTTTCACTCCCGAAGCATGCATTCAGAATATACATGCCTTGCTGAAGGCCGGCCAGGCTGAGTTCATGCATGGCTCCCTCCGAAGCGACTGAAATTTCGCGTGATATTACCTGCCTCCCTCCCGAGTCTATGAGGTTGAGTGTAAGCCCCTCAATATCTCTGTTGATTTGGATAAAAATCTTATCTGAAGTTATTGTTTGATTCACCATGATGGCATCCTTCCGGGGAGGGAATTCAATAACAGCGCTGGGATTTCCGTCTGCCATGATACCATTAAAAAAGCCGGTTGCATCGTTATCAGCGCTCTGTCCATAGTAACTCAGCCGGATTTTCCCAAAATCAGGTGAAATGTTTACAGGCAGGCTGAACTGAAATTCGAAAGCTCCGCTGTTTACTGTGGTTTCCACGGTCATCAGGAGACTGTCGGATATCTCAATATCAACGGGTTGTGAGTTGGGATCATTGGCAAGCGTTGTCCTGTAAAATGGTCTTTCGAACACGGTAACCTGCAATTCCCCGTTGAAACCATATTGTGTGTTTCCCTGTCCGTCTGCAATAGTTCCCTTGATGCAAATATTTTCGCCCGGAGATATAGTATCAGTAAAAAAAGAAGCCGGCACACCATTTATTTCTGTCGTCAATACAGAATTATCCGGATAAGACAAAAGCAGAGCGGGATCTCCCAATAGTGTTACAACCATACCATTGAAATTAGGTTGTGGTTTCGCGTATAAAAGGGCATCGCCAAGACGGGTATAGCCAGATGTCAAGGCTTCCATAAGCTTTTCGTTGATACTGAAGTTTGCCCCGGCATAAGTGGCCCTCGCCTGGCTGATCACCGCTATAGCCCCGCCATTGTTATGCGAAAGAAGAAGTTCGCTTCCCGAGACAACTGCCGGGTCGTCATACAGCCCAAAATATGATGTCCCGGTCACAAACACAGGCAATGAATTTGGGTTGGAGAGCCCCTGGATGTCTTCTGTGCCAAAAACATGCTCGGCGCCCCAGTTATCAACGGAGCCATGTCCGGAATAAAAGGCGAAAAGGCAACCCTTGTTAACATTCTGAATGATCTTATCATGAACCTCAGGATAACTGTATCCTTCAGGACCTGATACCCTTGTATACAGGTCGAACCATACTTTTGAGCGGTTCATCCCGGGTTTGTACCCGTAGATCAAAGAAGAAATCTGCTCGCCATCCTCAAGATGAAGGTTCATGTCACCATCATCTGCAATTAGCAGCAGATCATTACGCCAACTTCCAAATGCATCAGAACTATTATACAATATTATTTTATCAACCATTGCCTGGGCTTCCGAAAAGCTTTTTGCCGGTAATCTTCCTATGCTCACATCCAATGCTCCGGCTGGTGTACCACCGGTGTATTCATCATCCAGAAAACCAAAAAAATCATCCGAACAAATTGAATTTATACCATGCAATGATTCCGGGCTTTCCCAGACTGGAACATAGTTTTCAGGGTTCTCTTTGTAATCGTAGGATGCATCCCCGAAAAGGATAATATATCCGGGTTTCTCATTGCCCGATTTATTGTAAAGATGCCGGATAAAATCCCTTATTGCAGTTACATCCTGAACGCCGGAGGAAAATTCGTTGTATATCTGCCGGGTCGTTACCGTCAGGGTGGTCATGTTGTCCTGACTTTGATGAAATGCAGCGAGCTGGCCGGCCTGGCCAACAAAATCTCCGGTTGTAATTATCAGCAGGTCGGGCGCATCAGCAGCATGAAGATTCTGATTATCAATACTTCCTGAAAAGCCGGGAATAAGATATCCACTTCCGTCGAAAGCAATGTATTCCCTCAGGTTGTCGCTGTATGCCTTGAAAACAAATTCCCCTCCGGTGGCGCTTCCCTGACACTCAAAAATATTTGCCGGATCAGTGATATCCCAGACCGAAAGCCCGGTATTGGCATCAGCGATAGTGTACCTTGTAACATTGCCCTGGCCTGCCGATTCCGGATTCCTGAATATCATCTGCCCCTCGTTGAAGTTCAGATGTTTCAGATAATTGATCCTGAAGTAATCCAGCCAGAAAGAAGCGCTGTCGTCCGCTGATTCAAAAACGAAATTCAACATAAAATTTTCGGAAGGGGCAATGATTGTCGCCGTATCGCAGACATTCCTTGCATATAAGGTTGAAGCGGATCCGCCCACTGCACTTACTGAGGAAGCCATTAATATATCAGCGTTAGCATATACACTGATGATTGCCGATACAAGCGATCTTCCTGCTCCGCAGAAATCAATAAAGACTTCGTCGTTGTTTACAATTCCCTGCAGGCCGACTTCAAAACCTGTAGTTGACCCCGAAGCTGTTTCTTCACCGTACCATGTTTTACCTGAATGAAGCAGATTGACAGTTTCCATTTCATGGAAAAAAATTTCATTGTAAGTATTAACCTCGATATTCTGATTCTCAGGGGGTTCCTGCTGCAGTGCGATCCTTTTTCCCTCCTGCTGGTTGAAGTTCAGGAAATAGCAGGTGTGATCGGTATAAAGGTTGGTCTCGTGGACAAGTCTTTGCAATTCCCCATCAAACATCACCTTCACGGACTTTTGCCCGAAGAAAAGGATATAATCCCCGGGATCAAAGGTTAAGTCATCTTCGCCAAAAACCTGGATGGCATTTTCCTGAAGTTCGTCGTACCTGGGTTCGAATACCGGTTCGGGAAGCATGCCATTGCCGTTCCCGAAGATCCTGATGGTTTTGGGATTTACCATCGCAGGGTCGATCCCAAAAGATTGCAAATCGGAATAGGTGATCCTGTAAATCCCGGTTTTGCTTGTTGTCAGCCCATACCAGTCGCCCTCCTGAAGGACCGAATTCTGTGAGGTTAATAAACCTGAAAAGCACAATGAAATCATCAATGCGCACATTTGAATAATACTCTTTTTCATCTTAATAAATTTAAGGTTAGTGCCAGAGTAGTGGTTTTCGCAATAGGCTGAAAATTTTTGTGTTTGGCTAAATGATGGAATTCGGGCTGTATTGGTTGCGTGCAGTTTATAATTTCTGCAGATCCGTCAGCCCTTCCCGTTCAAAGGTCTTCCGGTTCCGATTGCGTGGAGAAATGGCCCGCTGTCTTAATAAGTATGGTAATTATCGTTCCTTGCAGTACATGCAGAAAATTGATCAGGTTATCATTATTCATTTGGGATATTGGAAAAAATGCCTACATTTAATGCCTAAAATTTAAACATTACCTTATGAAAAAGATTTGCACGATGATCATTGTCCTGAGTGCTTTGCTTTCGGCAAACCTTAATGCACAGGAACCGGAGAGCCTTTTCTCCGAAGGGACGACTTTTATTTACGAGGTCGATTTCAATGGCAGGCAATACCTCTTTATTTCAACGATCCTGAACATTTCAGAAGAGGAGTTGAAGATAAAATGGCTCATTTCCAACAACGGAAGCCAGGGAACTCTCACGATGGGTGCAGAGGCGCTGATGGATGCCACAGCCCTGCATAATTATTTCGTAAATGGGGAAAATTATACCCTTTCCGATAAAACCTCCGGCTGGGTCTCCGGGAAGGTTGCCGGCCTGGTCAGGAATGAGGGGAAAGTTACGCTCGACCTGGGAAACCAGGAAATAGTCGATTTTATACTGGATTACCAGGGTCTCGAACCGGCTTTTGAAAATGCCGCTTTTTTCTATCCCGTGGGTGTTGATTTAAAATACGGCGATGTGGGTTCCCTGGGGGCTTATACCATCAAAAACGATGAAAAGGGGTATGAAATTAAGATCCACCATTCAGAACAGTACCCTCTTATATTGTATATGAACCTCGGTTGGACCATCAGGCTCCTGGCTATTATTTAGTTTCAAAAGTATAAAATGTATGTTTATAAAATGTTACTTATGAAAATAATGAAGTTTTTTGCTCTCTTTGCGATGCTGGTTCCGCTCTCAGCCATCTGTGATTCGCCTGTTACATCCACCGGTTTTTATAACGTATATATGGACATCGGACAGGTCAGGCTTGCCGCCGAAACCGGAAAAATGGACAACCTGATGGCTGAGTTTCTTCTGGATGAAGAAAATCCCCTTGACCAGAAAGCGGCGTTGATCAATGCACTTTCGTGGGAGCGCAGCCCTGGTGTCAATGTTGAAACATTTTCCATGTTCCTTGGAAGGAAATACGGTGTCCCTTTCGAAAACATTGACCCCTCCATTCTGAATGGGGATGAGTTATTTTGTTTAGGATATCTGAAAGCGATGGCTGACTATTTCGATACCTCCCCGGCATCAGCCCTGCTTGAGAGGGCAAAGGAGAAAAACCCGGCCAGTTTTACCGTGAACATAATCCTTGCCATCGTCGATGCCCAGTACTATATCGGGGATAACGCCAAATGGTGTATGATATGGCAACTGTGCGATACTGTCTGGCAAAATCCGGAGCTGAGTATGGATATGCGGCCGGAAGCCAATCAGGTTATTGAGGAATATATTGGCCTTTACAAGGCTTATTGCGACTGACAGGAAAAGTTTTGAATTTCTCCGATTTCATTTACCGGCAAACAGATGGTTTTTTAAAGGCGGGAAAGAACCTCGAAAAACCACAGGATGAAACTGACCTGAAAATGAGCAGGGGATTTGCCCTGGGACTGGCAGTTTTTACACTCCTTTTTTACGGCTTTCTGGTTGGGTTTTCCATTTCCCTTCCTGCAAGGATTCACCTGAGGGCATTGCTTTACCTGGCGCCAATGATCTGGTTTATAGTCAGATTTTACAAGGGCATTTCTATCCGCTGGATGTTCAGGGGATTGCTGAAATACTGGCTTATCCCGGCTTTGCTTGTTTTTATCTGGATTGTGCTGGTACAGATGTTTTACCTGGCATTTTTCGGGGGAGGTTTCAGATTTTTTAGCTTCTCCGGCGGTTTCATGATGGTGGCCATAGGCTATATCTTTTTCATCTATTTCCGTAAGCGGGCCCGACTTCGCCTTTACAATGCCGGGGGGATGAAAATGACTTTCCGGGAGGCGGACCCCGGTCAAAAGGCTGCCTTTATTGCCTGGAACCTCATGTCGCTGATATATGTTGCGGTGATTGCAGGAGGTCTTATCATGCTCCTTAACGCAACCGGCTTTTGGGAATGGTTGTTCAAAGATTTCCTTGGGTGGTGAACCCTGATGTTGTTTTTTTGTTTAGAAATAATTCATCCGATTGATTATATATATCTTTACTGAATATTTGTTGTTTTGAAAATAAAATAAATAGTAATGAAAAAGTCGATTGTTCTTTTAACATGGATGTGTTTTGTTGGGTTACGTTTACCGGCACAGGAGGAAGCACGCCTCCTTCGCTTTCCGGCCATTCATGGGGATCAGGTGGTTTTTACCTATGCCGGTGATTTGTACACGGTGGACAGGGAAGGCGGCACAGCCAGAAAACTTACCGATCATGAAGGCTATGAGATGTTTGCCAGGTTTTCCCCTGACGGATCACATATTGCCTTTACAGGCCAGTATGACGGAAATACGGAAGTGTTTCTGATCCCCTCCGGAGGGGGTGTGCCGGAAAGGCTTACCTACACGGCAACACTGGGCCGGGATGATATTTCGGACAGGATGGGCCCCAACAACATCGTGATGACCTGGAGAGACAACCAAAGTATTGTGTTCAGGTCAAGGATGAAGTCGTTCAATTCCTTTAAAGGTCAGCTTTTTATAGCGGATGTCAAAGGCGGCCTGCCGGTCGGATTGCCACTTCCCTCAGGCGGGTTTTGCAGCTATTCGCCCGATGGAAAAAAACTTGCTTTTAACAGGGTTTTCCGTGAATTCAGGACATGGAAATATTACAAAGGAGGCATGGCTGACGATGTATGGATTTATGATTTCGAAACCCGCCAAACCACCAATGTCACCAATAACAATGCCCAGGATATTATCCCGATGTGGTATGGCGATGAGATTTTTTTCCTGTCAGACCGTGACAGGGTGATGAACCTGTTTGTTTTCAACACCCTTACCGGCGAAACCGGGAAACTGACAAATTACACAGAATTTGACATAAAATTCCCCTCTTTGGGAAACAATGCCATCATATATGAAAATGGAGGCTTTATTTATATTTTCGACCTTCAGAAACGCAAAGCGGAAAAAATGGAAATTGTGATTGCCAACGATTTTAATGAAGGCCGTGATGTACTCAAGGATGCTTCAAAATCAATCAATAGCTGGGCCGTATCCCCCGATGGGAAAAGGCTTGTGTTTGGCGCCAGGGGGGATGTTTTTACGGTACCCGCCTCTTCGGGCATCACCAGGAACCTCACTAAGTCGGCAGGAGTGCACGACAGGAACGTGGAATGGTCTCCCGACGGAAAATACATCTCATTTATCTCCGACAGAACAGGAGAGGATGAAATATACATTCAGGCACAGGATGGGAGCGGAGAGGACATTCAGCTCACTTTCAACAGCGATACCTATAAATATAACCCGGTCTGGTCCCCCGACAGTAAAAAACTGTTGTGGAGCGACCGCCTGCAAAGGCTTCAGTATCTGAATACAGACTCAAAAGCGGTAGTGGTCGTTGATCAGACCCCTGACGGAGAATTTTTTGAATTTTCATGGTCGGGCGACAGCCGCTGGATCGCATACGCCAAACCCGCCAGGGATGAGATGTCATCAATCTATATCTATAACCTTGAAACCGCTGAAAAACATCCGGTGACAGACGGCTGGTATGCTGCAGGCGACCCGGTGTTCAGCGACGATGGTAAATACCTGTTTTTTACCTCTTCCAGGGATTTTAACCCGGTTTACAGTTGGACGGAGTGGAACCATGCCTACCGGGATATGCTCAAGATTTATTTTCTTACCCTGAGGAAAGACATTGATAATCCTCTTAAACCTGAAAATGATGAAGTAAGTCAGAAGGCCGGGGAGATAACAGAGGAAGCCAAAGATAAAGAGGAAGATGACGCCAGAGAAAAGGTAGAGATTGATTTTGACGGTATCATCGGCCGGATTGTCGGACTTCCCGTTAAAGCGGGTTCTTACTGGAATCTTGCCCTTGCAGGTGGGAATGTTTATTATGCTTATAATTCGGCCTCAGATGAGAAGGCTTCCCTGAAGTATTTTGATTTTAAAAGCAAAGAGGAGAAAGAATTAGGCGAATATGGCAACTTCATTATCTCATCCGATAAAAAGAAAATGGCTCTGAACGTCAACGGTAAATACACGGTGATCGACTTACCGAAATCGAAAATCTCTGCGGAAAAATTTGCCGACCTTGGCAATATGAAGGTGTGGGTTAACCTTAAGGAGGAATGGGCACAGATTTACCATGAATCCTGGAGGCAGATGCGTGATTTTTTCTATGATCCCAATATGCATGGTGTGGATTGGAATTCAATAAGGGTTAAATACCAGCCCCTTGTTTCTTATGTCAACAACCGCAACGACCTGAATTATATTATCGGAGAGATGATCGGCGAACTGAATGTGGGTCACGCCTACGTCAGCGGCGGAGACAAACCTGCGCCGGAAAGGATCAAGACGGGCCTTCCGGGCGCTGAATTTACAAGGGATAATTCAGGGTTTTACAAAATCACAAAGATACTCCGCGGGGAAAACTGGACAAAAAACACACGTTCACCCCTTACTGAGGTCGGAGTGGATATCCATGAAGGGGACTACATCATTGAAATCAACGGACAGGACGTTTCGGGAGTGAATGACATTTATTCGCTTTTAGTGGCGAAAGCCGGCGTTCAGGTTGAGCTTACAGTGAACAGCCTGCCCCAGAAGGAAGGAAGTAGGAAAGAAATCATCGTGCCCCTGGACGATGTAAACGATTTGTATTATTACAACTGGGTACAGGACAATCTGAAGAAAGTGGAAGAGAAAACCGGCGGGCAGGTCGGTTATATCCACATTCCCGATATGAGTGCGCAGGGCCTGAACGAGTTTGTTAAGTATTATTATCCACAACTGAAGAAAAGGGCGCTGATCATTGATGACCGTGGCAACGGCGGGGGCAATGTTTCCCCCATGATCATTGAACGGCTGAGGCGCGAGCTGGCCATGATGCGCATCAGCCGCAACGGGTCGCCCCGCACTTCCCCTGCAGGAATGCAGTACGGGCCCAAAGTGATGCTTATCGACAACTATTCGGCCTCCGACGGTGATCTTTTTCCATACCAGTTCAGGAAGTACGGCCTGGGCAAACTGATCGGCGTACGCACCTGGGGAGGCGTTGTAGGAATCAGGGGCTCCCTGCCCTTTATCGATGGCGGCAACATGACCAGGCCTGAGTTTGCTACCTATGATGCAGAAGGAAAAGAATTTGTGATCGAAGGCCATGGCGTGGAACCCGACATCTGGATCGACAATGACCCTGCCAGGGAATACGCAGGCGAAGACCAGCAGTTGGATAAAGCCATTGAAGTGATATTAGAGGAATTAAAGAACTGGCCCGAAGGCTGGCCTGAAATTCCTCCCTATCCTGACAAGAGCAGGTAGGGGATTGAGTTGATATGATATTCACATCAGTGCCCGAAGGGATTTTTCTCAACAAGCTGTGATGTGAAAAATGGGAAATCTGTTTTCAGGTTTTCGCGGGAATTTGTTCTTTTTCATATGAGCGTGGTTATACCACTTCTGCCACAACAAAAGTGCTTCCACCGATGAAAATAAGGTCATCTGCAGAAGCATTTTTTTTTGCCTCTTCCAGCGCTTTTGTAACAGAAGGGCAGGCCAGCCCGTGAAGCCCCTTTGTCCGGGCAAGCTGCTGAAGGGTGTTTTGATCCAGGCCTCTCGGCACATCAGGTTTGCAGAAATAAAAGGTGGCTGAACAGGGTAAAAGATTCAACAACCGGTCAATGTCCTTGTCACTGACAAAACCGGTCACCATGTGAAGCCTCCTGTGGGGGATTTCAGGCAGTTGACTCAGAACAAACCGAAGGCCTGCTTCATTGTGTGCCGTGTCACAAATAATGAGCGGTTTTCTGCCAATGACCTGCCATCTGCCTTTGAAGCCCGTATTTTTAGTTACTTTCTCAATGCCGGCGGCAATTTTTATAGCAGGGATTTTCCATCCGTTTTTATCCAGTATTTCTATTGTCTGGCATGCCGTAGCCAGGTTTTTCTGCTGATAGATGCCCCCCAGCGGGCAACGGATATCACTAAGAAGGGTAATTCCGTTTTTACGGATGTCAAAAACAGGCATGCCGGTCCGGCCTGTTTTTTTCATTTCAACAACATACATCCGGTCTGCAAAAACCATGGGCGAACCTGCTTTGGAAGCAGCCTGTCCGAAAACCTCCCTGGTTATCTCTGAAGTTTCACCGATCACTACCGGAATGCCCGGTTTGATGATACCTGCTTTTTCAGCAGCTATTTTTTCAAGCGTGTTGCCTAAAAACATGGTATGGTCAAAGCTGATGTTGGTGATGACCGAAAGAATGGATCTAACTGTATTGGTGGAGTCGAGCCTTCCACCCATGCCTGTTTCTACCACGGCAATATCAATTTTGTTTTCGTTGAAATAACTCATCGCCATGCTGAAGGTCAGTTCAAAAAAGGAGGGTTTAACGGGTGCAAAAAGAGGTTTGTGTTGTTTCACAAATGCGGTAATGAAACCTTTGCTGATTTTTTTCCCGTTGATTCTGATCCTTTCCCTGAAATCCCGGAGATGAGGGGAAGTGTATAAGCCTGTTTTATATCCTGATTCCTGAAGTACCGATGCCGTAATGTGCGCCACAGAACCTTTGCCATTGGTGCCTGCAATATGGACTGAAGGGAAAGCCAGCTCAGGGTTTCCGAGGATTTTATTGAGTTGAATCGTGTTGCTCAGATCAGCTTTATATGCTGCAGCTCCTATCCTCTGGAACATAGGCAATTGTTCATAAAGGTAGGAAAGGGTTTCCGGGTAGTCCATTCAGTTTTTAACGATGAAGTGGTATGTGATGGTCCCTTTTTGTTCTTCCGGGGCATCGGGATTGGCATTGAAAATGGCTTTGCCTGCTGCCTCCACAGCCAGCTTTCTAAGTGTGGCGCTGGTAGTGTTTGACCCTTTATCGATGGCGACAGACCGGGTCACTTTTCCGTATTTATCCACGGTGATCTGGACAACCACAGTGCCATTCTCATTAAAAGCGTTTGAAGGTTTCGGAAGATATTTAGGGGAACGGCCTGTCAGATTGAATGACAACCCGTCGCCCTGACCTCCGGGGCCAATGTAATTGGATGCATCCGGCGTTCCGTCTGGCATACCCTGGTCACCTTCACCGCCGGTTTCGCCCTGGTTTACCTGCTCTCCCGTTTGTTTGTTTTTTCCTTTGTAAAGGGCATCGGGGTTCACTACCGGCTTTTCTTCGACAGGTTCCTTGTTGACCGGTTTTGTGTGTGAAGGAACAGGTTTGGGCTTCTCTCTGCCTTTGTTTTCAATCACTGGGGCTTCTTCGGCTACCTGGGTGGATATGTTTTCATCCTCCGATGATTCAGCCGGAGGGGGAACATTTTCAGGGGCAGATGCCCGGGTTGCTTCGGGCTGCACGGCGCCTGAACCCTCGGTGTCTGTGCCCAGATTTACCTCTACACCCTCTTCTTCAGGCAGAGGCAGAGGGGTGGACAATCCCATGAAAATCAGGAGGAAAAAAAGGATCAGGTGAAACAGTACCGTCCCTGCAATTCCTTTGTATTTATTTTGTTTTTCAGCCATAACGGAATGGTTCCTTATTTTTTCGGACTGGTGGCCATGATCACTTTATGACGCGATTTGTTCTTTTTGTTGAGGTCGTTCACCACATCAATCACATTGATAACATATTGCACCGGAACAGTGCGGTCGGCTTCAAGCCTGATGGAGGCCGATTCCTGTCCTGCCAGTTTCTGTTCAAGGCCATTCGCCAGTGCAAACTCATCCACCTCAACCCCCTGCAGAAAATATTCATAGGAATTGTTGATGGAGACCGTGATTTTTGGTGGCGGTTCTATCGTTCTGCTGTCGCTTTTTGGCAATAATAATTTGATGGCATTGGGCGCAACAAGGGTAGATGTCAGCATAAAGAAAATCAGCAAAAGAAACACCAGGTCCGACATGGAAGCCGTACTGAAATCGGTTTTTCTTTTATTCCTTGTTTTGATGGGCATACTGCTTTTACTTTAAGGAGGGTTCATGCAAAACATCCATAAACTCTGTGGCCCGGGCCTCAAGAATGAAAACAAGCTTTTCAATCCTTGCAACCAGGACATTGTAGCATACGTAGGCAATTATACCCACAATAAGACCGGCTACAGTCGTTACCATAGCCTGGTAAATGCCGGTGGAAAGCAATGCAATATCAATGTTATTGCCCGCCATGGACATGTCGTAAAAAGCGCGGATCATTCCGATCACCGTTCCTAAGAAACCCAGCATGGGAGCTGTACCGGAGATGGTGGCCAAAGCGGCAATGTTTTTTTCAAGCCTTGAAACTTCAAGTTTCCCGACATTCTCAATGGCTGTGTTTATATCGTTGAGGGGTTTGCCGATCCGGGCCAGCCCTTTCTCAATCATCCTGGAGATAGGGGAGGTGTTGTTTCTGCAGAGGGTAACGGCAGAATCTATCCTTCCCTGCTGTATGAAATCCCTGATGTTATTCATGAAGTTCTTTTCTTCTTTTGAACTGCGGTTGATGGCAAAAAACCTTTCAAAGAAAATGTAAACTGCAATCACTGACATTATTGCAAGTATGGCCATTATCCATCCGCCTTTCATGGTAAGCTCCCACAATGACAAGGACAACTTCCCCTGCCCTCCGGTAATCTCCCCGGCCATCCCGTTCAGCGTGTCGGCAACCAGTTGAGTGTTTTGAGTGATCTGTAATAAAAAACCTGTGATCATAAGATGTTATTTTGATTGTTCGGGTAAAGTTATCCCATAATCGTGAGGTGGTTTTAAAACAGGGAATTAATTATAAACACCTGCATGTTAATTGAGAGCCAAGAATGGATATTGCACACGACTTTAATCTGTTCGGGATCAAATGCCAATAATTTAAATAATTATGTATTTCTATGAAAAAAAATTATTTTTGCGCCGATTTTACGAACTAAAACGTATTGCAATTATGTTTATTTTAATGGTAGTGGTTTTTGTTCTGGGATATACGGCTATTGCCCTGGAACACCCGATCAAGGTCGATAAAGCGGCCTCCGCCCTGCTCACAGGTGTGTTAACCTGGGTTGCCCTGGTTTTTGGCGCAGAAGAAATTTTACATCTCGGCCACAGCCCTGCATGGCATCACTGGCTGGAAAGTACAGATTTTCAGGATTTCATGAAGAGCCATCCGGGCGCCGGCACCCATGATCAAATCCTCTATTTCATCACTCATCATGAACTTTATCATCACCTGGCTGAAATTGCCCGTATATTGTTCTTCCTTCTGGGCGCTATGACCATCGTGGAAATAGTGGATCAGCATGAAGGTTTCAGGGTGATCACCGATAAGATCCGGACCACCAGCAAGGTAAAGCTGTTATGGATACTGAGTTTTCTTACTTTTTTTATGTCGGCAGTCCTCGATAATCTCACCACTACCATTGTAATGGTGGCCCTGCTGAGAAAACTGGTGGATGATAAAATGGCAAGATGGTTTTTTGCCAGTATGATTATTCTGGCTGCAAATGCCGGCGGCGCTTGGTCGCCCATCGGAGACGTCACCACCATCATGCTGTGGATCGGTGGACAGGTAACCACGGTGAGCATTATTACAGGAGTGTTATTCCCAAGCCTGGTCACCATGGTGGTTCCTCTTGCATTGCTTAGTTTTACGATGAAGGGCAATGTCACAAGACCAAAACTGCATACGGAGGAAGACAAGGAGTTTACCACGCTGAATGAACGTAAAACCATCCTGTTCCTGGGAGTTGGCTCCCTCTTGTTTGTGCCTGTTTTTAAAACCGTTACCCATCTTGATCCATATCTTGGAATGTTGTTTGGCTTAGGGGTTATGTGGGTTACCACTGAGATCATGCACCGTAATAAATCTGTAGAAGACAGGAGAAAACTTTCAGTGGTTGGAATTCTGAGACGTGTGGATGTGCCCACTGTACTGTTCTTTTTAGGGATTCTGACCGCTGTTTCCAGTCTTGCTTCAGGCGGACAATTACAGTTACTCGCCGGTTATCTTGACGAACACCTGGGTAACATTTATACCATTGACCTTGCCATTGGGATTTTAAGCGCCATAGTCGATAACGTGCCGCTTGTGGCCGGCGCTATGGGCATGTATCCCATTGTAACGCCTGAGGCTTTAGCGGCCCTTCCGCTTGCACAACAGGCCTATGAAAGCCATTTTATGATTGACGGGCATTTCTGGACCTTCCTTGCCTATACTGCAGGAACAGGCGGAAGCATCCTGATCATAGGCTCGGCAGCAGGGGTTGCAGCCATGGGAATGGAAAAGATCGATTTTATATGGTACCTCAAACGGATCAGTTTGCTTGCCCTCCTGGGTTATTTTGCCGGGGCTGCAGCTTATTACGTGCAGGTGATGATATTTGGCTGATAAAGAGATATGTTTCAGACAGAAAGAGGCTGATCCCCCAAGGGTCAGCCTTTTTGCGGATAAATACGAAAGTTCCTTAAAACAGCAATAGTTACCGGTCAAACAGAATAAACCGTACCTCCGGTATTGTCACGTAAAGCTCCGGAAACACTCTTCAGGCTGTTTGGGATGTTTTCGATCCTCAGCGCTCCCAGAAAGGCAAAGATCAATGCTTCCCTGAAATCAACCAGTTCTTCATCGGGTATTTCAATCCTGCAGGGGGTATTTTCATTCAACCTTTCAATGAGGAATTTGTTTTTCGCCCCTCCACCGGTCACAAGCGCTTTTCCATGCGGATGATCTTTTATGGCCAATCCAATACGTTGAGCGATATGTTCGGTAAATGTCCTCAATCTGCAGGTCAACGAAAGGCCAGGACGATCGATCAGAGGGAAAAAATGTTTTGAGATGTATTCTTTTCCTAACGTTTTGGGAGGATGAAGCCGGTAAAACCCGATTTTATTTAACTCATTCATTAAGGAAACGTTTGTTTCGCCTTCGCGCGCCTTATCGCCATCCTTATCGAACCATTTTCCGGCTTCCAATGCCAGACGGTTCAGGACCATATTGGCCGGGCAAATATCATAAGCCACCCTGTTTCCATGAATGTCATTGAAGGAAACATTGGCAATCCCTCCGATGTTCAGACAAAAGTCATACTCCGGAAACAGGAGGGCATCACCCACAGGTACAAGGGGCGCTCCCTGCCCTCCAAGCGCAACATCCCCGGATCTGAAATCGCAGATCACCGGTAAACCGGAAACGGCAGAAATGGCAGCCCCTGATCCGAGTTGAAAAGTCATGCCTTCTTCAGGCCGGTGAAAGACCGTATGCCCGTGGGATGAAATGTAATCGGGCCTGAGGCGGTATTTTCCGATGAATTGCCGTGACAGCTCGCCTAAATAACGGCCATATTCCATGTGCAGCCGTGCCAGCCCGGCAGCCGTTTCATCCATGCTCCCCGTAAGCTTCAAACGCCATTCATCAGGGTATGGAATGGTTTCGGCACAATCGATTTCATAATTCCATTTTTCCTTCTCCTTAATGAACCTGCAGCCTGCCAGGTCAACCCCGTCAAGCGAAGTCCCAGACATTAATCCAAGGATACGGTATTCCTTCATTTTATAAGTAGTTCACAACGGTTTCCAGTTTTAACTTTCGCGATCCCTTGATCAGTATGGTTGAGTTTTCAACAGGGTTTTTTTTGAGCCAGTCACAAAGCGCTCCGGTTGATCTGAAACCTGGAATTCCCCTCTTACGGGCAATATTTTCAAAATGATGGCCGGTCAGGATCACACGGCTGACCGGGGTTGAAAGGACAAAGTCTGCCAGTTTATAATGTTCCGGTTCTGAGGCTTCACCCAATTCAAGCATATCTCCAAGTATCATCATTTTGTTTTCTCCCTGAAAATCAAGAAAACTTTCAATGCTGGCTTTCATGCTTGTCGGATTGGCGTTGTAGGCATCCAGCACAACTACATTGGTTGCGGTGCGGATAACCTGCGACCGGTTATTGGAAGGCACATAACCCTCAATTGCAAGGTTGATTTTTTCAGGATCGACGTTAAAATACAAGCCTGTGCAAACGGCGGCAAGCACATTTTCCGTATTATAAATACCGGTAAGATTCGTGTGCAGGGTGTATTCCCTGTTTTTCCACCTGTATCTTATCTCAAGGTATGGATGTCCGGATACGGCTTGCCCCTGGCAAAAGTTGTCTTCGTCCTCCCCATAGGTGATCTTATTTATACCTGATCCGATGTTCCTGAGGATTTCGTTTTTCGTGTTGATGAATATGGCGCCACCGTGTATTTTGATATAATGGTAGAGTTCGCTTTTAGCCCTGATCACCCCTTCAAGGCTTCCGAAACCTTCAAGGTGGGCTTTGCCGATGTTGGTAATGAGCCCGAAGCCGGGAGCAGCCATTTCACAAAGCTTCCCAATCTCCCCGGGATGGTTGGCGCCCATTTCCACAATGGCAAATTCGGTGGTCTTCTCCAATGATAATAAGGTCAGTGGCACCCCGATATGGTTGTTCAGGTTTCCTGCCGTTGCCACGGAATGGTATTTCTGTTTTAACACACAGAAAATCAGTTCTTTCGTTGTTGTTTTTCCATTGGAGCCGGTGATGGCGATCACGTTGCAATGGGTTGTTTTCCTGTGCAGGGCGGCAAGTTTTTGCAGGGTGGAAAGTACATCGGAAACCGGAAGGAATTGATCCTGTCCCTGCATAAATCCCGGTCTGTCGATAACAGCATAGGCCGCTCCTTTCCGGAGGGCTTCTGCAGCAAAGTCATTACCATCATAATGCTCTCCTTTTAGGGCAAAGAAGATGGAACCCGGCGATATATTCCTCGTATCGGTTGAGATAACCGGATTTTCTGAAAATATCTTGTATAAATCCTTTATGTCCATGTATCTGAGTAAAAAGAAACCCCATCCCTGACAAGAGATGGGGCTATATCATTGTGCGAAGTTGATTATCTGAAACTTATCTGACCGCCAACCCTGTCCATTGCACATCTGAACCCGATGTAATCTGTGGCTAATGTTTCGTCAAGGAATCTGCGGGTGCCGGGCATCATCCAGTAAGCCACATCTTTCCATGAGCCCCCTTTGTAAACTCTGGCCTTGTCGTTGATCATTGTAGTCAAAGAATAATCATACATGGTCTGTGAATGAGAATCTTCAGTTGATTTAAGCCATTCTTCATCATTCAGCGCCGACTGGAAATCCCCGTCGAGGTAGTTGATGTTATTGGCTTTCCTGTAGTTTCTTCTGTCGGCCAGTTCGTCAATGGGTTCATCAATGTATTTCAGTTTTCCGTAGTCGTCCTTGTCGGTGATTAATCCTTCGGGATCCCTTTCTTTTCTTTGAAACACATTTCCTCTGAAGGGATTCAGATCTGTCATGTCTTCGTGAGTGAGCGGTCTGTAGACATCCATTACCCATTCGCAGACATTGCCGGCCATATTATACAGCCCGTAGTCGTTGGGCCAGAATGAACCCACGGGAGCAGGTCCAACGGCTGCATCGTTAAGGTTACCTGCAACGCCCATATAGTCGCCCTGCCCCCTTTTGAAGTTGGCCATGAAAATTCCGTGCATATCCTGATCGTCGTTCCTTAAATAATGTCCATTCCAGGGGTAATTTCTTCTGTCAACAGTTCTTTCAAAGTAAGTGTTGCCGACAAGTCCCAATGCTGCATATTCCCATTCGGCTTCGGTGGGCAGCCGGTATTTTGGAAGCAGTATCCCGTCTTCCGTCCTTACTTTTCTTTCGCCCGTACTGTTGGGGTTGAGGTCTTTGAGGTTGTCTCTTACAAGACCTTCATATTGTCCGGCTAAGTATGCTTCGGTATTGAAATTATTGGCATCGATCTGGTCGGGGTCCATATCAAGAATTCCCATTTGTATCAGCAGCATTTCATTCACCCTGTCGGTTCTCCATGCGCAGTAGTCGGTTGCCTGCACCCAGCTTACACCCACCACGGGGTAATACTGGTAGGCAGGGTGCCGGAGGTACAGTTCGACCAAAGGTTCGTTATAAGCCAGGCGTTCCCTCCAAACGAGGGTGTCGGGCAAGGCTTTTTTATACACTTCAGGATAATTGGTACCAAAAACGCGGTTCAACCAGTAGAGGTACTCAAGGTAATCCACATTGGCCACTTCTGTTTCATCTAAGTAAAACGACTTCACTGTGACCTGCCTGGGTATGCTGTGCCATTCATACATGTAATCATCATAGGTAGAACCCATCATAAAAGTGCCTCCTTCCACGAAGACAAGGCCGGGCCCGGTGGGTTGCTCAATATAGTCAACCACCTGAAAACCTCCATTTTTCGGGTTGTTGTATTCCCAGCCCGTAGTGGCTGATTTTTCTTCAGTGCATGAAGAAAGGATCAGGGAAGTAAGGACAAAAAAAGCTGAAAATGCTCTAAAATATTTCATCTTTTTCAAAATTTGATTGCAAAAATAACTAAAATTCAGGACATTTTATTGCTCCTTTACGGTTTCTTTTCTCACAAAAAACCAACATCCCGAACGAAACTTCATGCGCCCCACCTGTGGCTGCCCTGAGCTTTGAGAGGGTGAGGTCGTAACTGTAGCCAAAAGTAAATCTTTTTTGTTTGATACCTAATAAAAAAATCATTCCGTCAGGATTTTCAAAAGTATGCCTGTACCAGAAGCCTGCGGTCAGGGGGCTTCTTTCAAGATAAAATCCGGCCGACAGGCTGTTTGCATTGCGCTGATGCTGGTACAGCATATTTGGTGACAAGCTGAGCGACCAGGAACTGTGCCCCACAGACCGTTCTGAGAGGGTGATTTTTTTCCCGGCATGGGCTGTATATTTGATATACAGCGGATTGCCGGCAGAATTCCGGTAAAAATCAAGATCGGGACGGTTCAGGTGATGTGCCGCCAGGCCGGCATAAAGTCCGTTGCTGTGGCTGTATAGAAAACCTGTCGAAAAATCAGGTACGATAACCGACTTCCTGCCGGGAGGCGGTTCACCGGTATTGTTGCTGATGTTTCCGGTGTTTTCATCGATCATATCCGGGAAAATCAGTTTATCCCAGTTAAATGTTTGCTGATGAAGGGTAGCCTCAAATCCGGCGTTAAAAAACGAGTTGGCGTTTATCGTAAGATGGTGCGAATAGATCAGACTGATCCTGTGGGTGACGAAAATCGAACCTGCCGTATTATCGGATGTGACAAGCATGCCAAGACCTCCTGACAAAGGTTCAGAGAATAAATCAAAGGATGCGCTGTAAGTGACAAAATTGCCGGGCATTGAAGGCCATTGGTTCCTGTAATTGGCAATGAAACGGGGACATTCACCGGAGCCTGCAAGGGCCGGATTCAGATACAGCGGATTGCCATAGAACTGCGAAAAAACCGGATCCTGTGTACATGATGCAAGCGGCATAAGCAAAACCGTTAGTATTGCTGAAATTATTACTGTTTTTGTCCTGAACAACTCAATTATCCTGATAAATTTTAAATCTTCGTTAACATCCTGAAGACCCCCGGCAGGAAATATTTTAGTGGTTATTACGTTTTTCACCCTGAAATTGTTTCATTATCGCCTTCATCGATGAACAAAAACGTTTTGGATTGTTTATTATTTTTACAAACTGGTTTAAACTAAATGCATATCAGATGAAGTTCAGTATCCTGTTCATTGTGAACCTGCTGTTTTTTTCCACCGGTTATACCTCCGAAGCGGTACACCGTGTCGCATTGAAATGGAATCCAAACACAACCCTGATCAATGCTATGGGAGAGGAGCAGAAAGTCCTTGATTTTTCCGGATGTGTACCCGATCCCGGGAGAAGCTTTTTGCCGGAATATTCCGTAACCATACCGCTTGACCGTACGCAGGTTATTTCGGATGTCACGGTCAGGAATGGGATGTATGAACTGTTTCAGAATGATGAACTTACTGATATTGAGGGGCTCGATCTGATCCGGGAAGAACTTCAGGTGACTTATGGAATACATTACAGCGCGAAAAAACCGTATCTGTTCATACAGTTAATTCCCATCAGGTATAATTCTTTTTTTTCCGGTTATGAGAAACTTGTTTCATTTGATTTACTGATTGAGATTGAAGATGCTCCACGGAGCGCTTCTTCCGTTTCAAACTCCTGGGAATATACTTTCGAATCGGTATTGAGCAGCGGAAGCTGGTACCGTGTTGGTGTTCCCGAAACCGGGATATGCAGGCTTACATACAACGACCTGGAAGGGATGGGGTTACCTGTTTCAACTCTTGATCCGAAAAACCTCAGGGTTTATGGCAACAGGGGGGGCATGCTTCCTGAAACAACCCTCATTCAGAGCAGCGATGATCTGACCGAACTTGCTGTTTTTGTCAAAGGAGAGGAGGACGGGGTTTTCAATGGAGATGATTATCTCCTTTTTTACGGGCAGTCGCCGGATCAGTGGCAATATAACCCTCTGGCGGGCGGATTTTTCCATACCAAACACCTGTATTCCGGTTATTCGTACTATTTCATTACGGCGGATCTGGGTCCCGGCAAAAGGATTGCCACGGTATTGCAATCCCCTGATCCTCCAAATTCTGAAGTCAACTCATATGACGATTACTTTGTTCATGAAACGGACAGGGAAAATCTTATTAAGTCAGGCAGGATATGGTTTGGAGAGTTTTTTGACCTGTATCCCAAAATTGATCATGAACTCTCATTTCCAGGCCTGCTGGTTTCAGAACCGGTGGTTCTCAGGGCAGAGGTTGCTGCCAGGTCATTTGTTACCAGCTCATTCAGGTTTTACATCAATGGCGACCTGAAAATGACGGTGCCGGTGTCCAATGTTTCCAACTCACCAAACACTTATTATGCAAGGTCTTCCAGTGATGAAATTTCCATGAACCTGTCATCCGGAACCTTAAATCTTTCCGTAGAATATGTCAAACCCCAGTCGGGCAGCACAGGATGGCTGAATTATTACCAGATTAACTATCGAAGGGCCCTGAGTTTCAGGGGCGGGCAGATGGCTTTCCGCGATACACGTTCGGCAGGGCAGGATAGCATCACCCGGTTCATGATGGGCAATGCTACAGGGTCGGTTACAGTATGGGATGTCACCGATTTTGCCAATGCCGGCAGGGTGGACGCCACCCTGAACGGCAGCCAGTTGGATTTCAATGTTGAAACAGGGACTATCCGGGAATATATCGCATTTGACGGTACACAGTTCATCTCCCCCCTGTTTGTTGAGAAGGTACCCAATCAAAACCTCCATGGGCTCCACAAGGTCGATATGATCATCATTGCTCATCCTCTTTTCGTGAATCAGGCCGACAGGCTGGCACAACATCACCGTGATTTTGACGGGCTTACGGTGGAGGTGGTCGAACCCCAGTTGATTTATAATGAATTTTCTTCAGGCGCGCAAGACGTCACCGCCATCCGTAATTTTATGAAAATGCTTTACGACCGGGCGGAGGAGTGGAATCTTCCGCGATACCTTCTCCTTTTTGGGGATGGTTCCTATGATTATAAGAATCTTATTGAAAACAACACGAATTTTGTTCCCACCTGGCAATCACCCGAATCATTACATACCGTAAATTCTTACGTCACTGATGATTATTTCGGGTTGCTTGACGATGATCCGATGGATTTCATGATCGACATCGGGATCGGCAGATTTGTGGTAGCCACTGAGCAGGAGGCCAAAAGCGCTGTGGATAAAGTGATTCATTATGCCGGGGCTTCTCAGGTTTGCATGGGGTCATGGCGCAACACGATATGCCTGGTTGCTGATGATGAGGACTCTAACCTTCACCTCGAAGATGCAGAAGAACTGGCTTCTGTGATAGAATCCCTCAATGGAAATGTGAATCTTGAAAAGGTATATCTGGATGCTTACCAGCAGGCTGCTACCCCCGGTGGAGAAAGGTATCCCGGCGCTAATGAAGACATCAACAGAAAGGTTAAACGCGGCGCACTGATGTTGAATTATGTCGGGCATGGCGGAGAAGCAGGCTGGGCGCACGAAAGGGTGCTTGAAATTGCCGACATCAATTCATGGGACAACTTCGACAGGATGCCTGTTTTCATAACCGCCACCTGTGAATTCAGCCGCTTTGACGATCCCGGAAGGACTTCTGCCGGGGAGTTTGTATTCCTGAATCCCAAAGGCGGCGGAATCGCACTTTTCACCACTACCAGGCCCACTTATGCCGGATCGAACAGCGGGCTGAACAAAAGTTACTATAAATACGCCCTTACCCCTGAAAACGGAACATACAAAAGGATGGGCGATATCATCAGGCTGGCAAAAACGGAGTCGGGATCCAATGAAAACGGGCGTAAATTCATACTGATGGGAGATCCGGCCCTGAAACCCGCATTTCCTGAATTCAGAGTCATTGCCACTCACATTAACAATTATCCCATCCTTCAGGGCGGAGACACCATTACAGCCCTCTCGGAAATCACCATCTCCGGGCAGGTGGTGGATGGCTCAGGTCAGATACTTACAGACTACAATGGAACGCTTTACCCCTTAGTGCTTGATAAACCGTCACAGATTAATTCTCTTGGAAACGACCCCGGAAGCATCCCCAGGGCTTTCTTCATCCGGAAAAATGCCCTTTATAATGGCAAAGCCAGCATTAATAAAGGGGAATGGAGTTTTTCTTTCATCGCACCGAAAGACATTGCCTATGAGTTTGGCTTCGGAAAATTGAGTTTCTATGCTGAAAACGGGGAACTGGATGCTGCCGGTAACAGTTTTGACCTGGTGGTGGGCGGATATAACACCCAGGCTGTGCCTGATCTTACAGGGCCGGCCATCAGGCTGTTTATGAACGATGAAAATTTTGTTTCAGGCGGAATCACAGGCCCCAATCCGGTATTGTTTGCTCTTGTGGAAGACGAAAGCGGCATCAATACGGTAGGAAGCGGAATCGGTCATAACCTTACGGCAACTTTAAATTACACCAAAACTTTTACGTTGAATGATTATTACGAAGCGGAAGTGGACAACTTCAAAAGGGGAAGCATAAACTATCCCTTTTTTGGACTGGAGGAGGGCGATTATTCACTGACAGTCAAGATCTGGGATGTGCATAACAATTCCTCGGTTGCTTCCATAAATTTTACAGTGGCCTCTGCCGATCATCTTGTGATGGACAAACTTTTTAATTATCCCAATCCTTTCACTGAATCAACCGTGTTTTCATTTGAGCATAACCAGGCCGGTGGCGACCTTGACATCACGATCAGAATATATAACCTGACAGGTCAGCAGGTCAGAACACTCAGGGATTCGGGTTTTGCCGGAGGATACAGGTATAAATCTCTGGCATGGGACGGCAAGGATGAGGGTGGCAACAAACTGAACCATGGAATGTATATTTACAGGGTGGAGGTGACCAACCGCGGAGGCCTTTTGGATGAAGGCACAGGCAAACTGGTGATTTTAAGATAACTGGCAAATGCGAAGAGAGAGAAAGCAACTGTTGTTTCTTTTTTGGCATCTTAATGTTTACATGACTACTTTTGTTGAAAATGAAAAATAGCATATATACCCTGTTTTTTTTGACGGTTTTTTCCTGTTGCCCGGATGGATTCACGTCTGCTCCGGCCAGGCAGGTTTTGTGGACGGAAGAGGTTTCCATTGAATGGAACACTGATCCTGCAAAGAAAAACATACATTATCCGGCAGATCCCGGAATGGGTTTCAGCGGAGCATGGGCTGAACCCTATAGCGGACTTCCACTCTTTTCAAAATCTTTCCCTGTCGCCGGAAATTTTACTGAGGTGGAGGTGGCCATCGTTGACCCTGTATTTGAAAAATGCACCCCGCCGGAGAATGATTTTCTTTTGCAGCATGATCATATCGGTTTTGAAATCCATCCAAAGGGATCGGTTTTGTATTCACGCGGCAGACCTATTGTTCATGTCAGTTTTGTCCCCATAAGAAAAGCAGAAGACAAAGGTTTCGAAAAACTTATTTCCTGCAGACTCATCGTTTCGGGAACCATCATGGCAAAACATCCGGTTCAAAACGCGGGAAACAAATATGCCGGGCATTCGGTGCTGAGGACAGGCGACTGGTATAAACTGCAGGTGGAGGAGTCAGGTATATACATAATTACATACACTGATCTGAAAAGCTTTGGGGTGGATGTGGACAATACAGATCCCAGGAACCTTAGCCTTTATGGAAACGGCGGAAGGATGCTGCCTGAAGGTAATGACCAGCCCCGGCTGGATGACCTTACTGAAAATGCCATCATGGTGGCAGGAGAAGAAGACGGGATTTTCGATGAAGACGACTATATTTTGTTTTACGGACAAAGCCCGCACAGATGGTTTTACGTTATTCTGGGTTATTTCGACTATGAAAACCATTTTTATTCGGATTATACATACTATTTTCTCACCGTTTCCGAAACTCCGGGTAAAAGGATACAAACCGTTCAAAGCCCATCGGGAAACCCTACACATACGGTGACCACATTTGACGGCCGGATTGCTTTTGATGAAGACAGGATAAACCTGATCGAATCGGGAAAAGTATGGTATGCCGATAGTTATTTTGAAAAGCTGGAATACCAGTACCCTTTTTATCTTCCCGGACTTTCTGACAATTCGGAAATATACTTCAGGTTCGACTTTGCCGGGAGATCTGATGAAAGCACGATGTTTGAGATAAGGATCAATGATGTTTTGACCGACACCATTCCCATAACCCCGGTAAATCTTGCCTCGCAAACATACGCCAGAACGAAAAAGAGGAGCCTGACCATCGGTTCGGGCACAGGTAACCAGATCAATGTAAACATCCGCTACCTGCGACCGGATCTGAAATCAGAAGGGTGGCTGAATTACATTATTTTGAATTACAGGCAGATTCTGAGATTTGTTGACGGACAGCTTCTTTTCCGCGATCTGGAATCGACCGGATCCGGCCACATCGCTGAGTTCGCCTTAATGGGAGCCCATACCGGCACCAGGGTGTGGGATATTACAAACCCCCTTCACCCCAGGCAGATGCAGGGAAACCTGGAAGGCGGGACGTTCAGATTCCGGGCCGGGTCAGATTCGTTAAAGGAATATATTGGTTTCAATGGTAACCCCTATTTAACGCCGGAGTTTATCACCAGGATCGAGAACCAGGACCTGCATGGAACAGGCCCTGCAGACATGGTTATCATAACCCATCCCCTTTTCCGGGAGGCTGCCGGAGAAGTGGCCTCAATCCACCGGCAATACGATGGCATGACTGTTTTCATAACCGAACCGGAAATCATATACAATGAGTTTTCATCAGGGGCGCAGGATGTCACTGCCATCAGGGATTTTATGAAAATGCTTTATGACAGGCACGGGGCTGCTTCTCCCCGTTATCTCCTGCTTTTTGGCGACGGCTCCTTTGATATGAAGAACAGGCTTGAAAACAATACCAACTTTATCCCCACATACCAGACGATGGAGTCGTGGAACACTGCAAATTCCTATGTGATTGACGATTATTTCGGGATGCTTGACGAAAATGAAGGGAATGAGTGTTTCGGCGTACTCGACCTCGGTATCGGCAGGATACCTGCCGGATCAGTGAATGATGCTGACATTGCCGTGAAGAAAATCAGGGAATATATGTTTGGAGAAGAATCAGAGGGTTTATGGAAAAAAACAATCTGCCTGATAGGAGATGATGAAGACAGTAACCTTCACTTTGATCAGGCGGACAGCCTTGCAAGGAATCTTGAAAGATTGCATGCCGGCTTCAACATTACAAAGATATACCTGGATGCTTTTGAGCAGGTGAAAACAACCGGTGGAAACAAATATCCTGAAGTCACAAAGGCCATCAATGACCAGATGGGAGAGGGCGCCTTTATCATAAATTACATCGGACACGGAGGGCCGAGGGGCTGGGCCCATGAGAGGGTCATTGAAATACCTGACATTAAAAAGTGGTCGAACAACAACAGGTTGCCGGTTTTTCTCACAGCTACCTGTGAGTTCACGCGGTTCGACGAACCGCTGATTGTTTCGGGAGGAGAGGAGGTGTTTTTCAATCCATCGGGTGGCGGAATAGCATTGTTCACCACCACGAGGCTTGCTTATTCATCTTCCAATTTTTCCCTGAACAAGCTGTTTTATGAGAGGGTTTTCGAGGCCATCGATTCCGGCCTGCCCAGGCTGGGCGACCTTATCCGATTATCCAAACCGGAGGGGGTTTCAACCACGAGGAACTTTATGCTCCTGGGGGATCCGGCCCTCAGGATGTCTTATCCCGACTACCTGGTGAAAACCACCCACATCAACGGCATTGAGGTTTCGGGGCAGATTGATACACTTTCGGCCCTGCGTACAATGACTTTCCGCGGTGAAATTTCCGATTCCCTGGGAAACCGTATCGAAAATTTCAATGGTTTGATTTATACCACTGTTTTTGATAAAGCCACGGAATATAAAACAAGGGCCAACGACAGCGGAAGCAATGAAGCCGAATTCAATCTTTTTGACAAAGAAATTTTCAGGGGGATATCAAGCGTGGAAAACGGCAGTTTTGATTTTTCTTTTGTTGTGCCCTCCGGTGTTTCTACAGCCCCGGGGAATGCAAAGATAAGCTACTATGCTGTTTCGGATTCACTGAACAGGGATGCTTCTGGTTATTATTCAGAGGTGAAGGCGGGGGGATTTTATCACAACCCTGACCCGGATAACGAAGGCCCGGAAATTGTACTCTATATGAATGATGAAAGCTTTGTTTCGGGTGGCATCACTGATGAAAACCCGGTATTGATTGCCTACCTTTCCGATTTACATGGTATCAATTGTTATGGGAACAGCATAGGTCACGACATTATGGCCGCTTTGGATGAGGATTCCGGCGCCAAGATGATCCTGAACGATTATTTTGTGCCGGATACCGACTCGTATCAGTCTGGAAGGATTGTCTTTCCTTTTACAGGCCTGGCCGACGGATTGCACACTCTCAGCCTGAAAGCATGGGATACCTATAATAATTCTTCTGTGTCCGTCATTGAATTCAGGATCGACAATGCATCTTCCGTGGAGATACTCAAGGTGTTTAATTACCCGAACCCTTTCTCCGGGAACACCTCATTTACTTTCAGCCATAACAAACCCGGCGATCGTCTCAGAACCCGCCTTGATGTATTTGATTTGAGCGGAAGGCTTGTGTTTTCAGATGTTTCAGAGCATTCTGCAGATCCTGTGCTTTCCGGTCTGGTATTTCTTACCTGGAACGGACACAGTTCCACCGGCAGGAGGCTCGAAAGCGGCGCTTACGTATATAAACTCAGGGTTACCGGGGATGACGGTCATGTTGAGGAAACTACCCAAAAGCTCCTCATTTCAAGATAATCTGTGCAGGGATCACTGCCATGATCATTCAAGGAATCCCATTTTGAGGCTTATTTGTTTTTCAGCAGGTCCCTGATCTCCGTAAGGAGTTTCTCTTCTTTGGAAGGCTCCGGAGGTGGCGGGGGAGCGGCAGGTTTTTCATCTTTTTTCTTCATCCTGTTGTATCCCTTGACTACCATAAACACGGCCCATGCCACGATCAGGAAGGTGATAAGGGTATTGATGAAAATACCGTACCGGATGGCGACTTCCTTTATTTCAGGAGTCACTACCGTGTCGCCGTTCATCACGGCGGGAACAGTTTCGGAAATGACCAGTTTAAGCCTGGAGAAATCCACTCCTCCCAACAGTTTGCCAAGGGGAGGCATCAGGATATCGTCAACAAACGATTTGACGATGGCGCCGAAATAGACGGCCATGATAAGGCCCACGGCCATTTCGACCACATTTCCCTTTTTGATAAAGTCCTTGAATTCCTGTAACATAATATATTTGTTTAGAGTTTGCATGTAAAGGTATGTTTTTTTTTGAAATGCAAAACTGCGGAGGCTGTTATATTTTTCCGTTGCTGTACAAGGCATCCCGGAAGCCGGGCAACACCAATGGTTTTTCTAAATGTCAAGGGAGGGCTGCAGGATATTTAATCCGGGTCAAATTCTGTCCTGAAACCGGTGGGTTGTTCACCGGCGGCCTGTTGTGATTTATCAAAAAGATAATTTCCCATCACCAGGTAATCCATTTCCGTACCCATAAAACAACGGTAAGCATCTTCCGGCGTACAGACAATCGGCTCGCCTCTGACGTTAAAGCTGGTGTTTACGATGATGCCATAGCCGGTTAACTTCTTGAATTCGCTGATCACTGACCAGTAGCGGGGATTGGTCTTCCGGTTTACGCTTTGCAGGCGGCCTGAGTAGTCGATGTGCGTTACGGCAGGTATATCGGACCGCAGGTGATACAATCTTTTATACAGAGGGAGGCTGCTGTAGCCGGGGGGTTCGGGGGTACATCTTTCCTTTTTGACCGGTACCACCAGAAGCATATAAGGAGAGGGCCGGTCGAGTTCAAAATATTCAGGTATATCTTCTTCGAGGACGGTAGGGGCGAAGGGTCTGAATCCTTCCCTGTACTTGATTTTGAGGTTCATTTTCTTCTGCATTTCCGGGTTTCGTGCGTCTCCCAGGATGCTCCTGTTTCCAAGCGCCCTGGGGCCGAACTCCATCCTTCCCTGGAACCAGCCTACCACCTTGCCGTCATCCAGAAGCCCGGCCACATGAGCTGCGAGGGGTTCAAAGTCCTCATAATGATGATAAACGGCATTGTTTTTATCCGCGGTGATGAGTATTTCCCTGTCAGTGAACTCCGGGCCGAGATAGGCGCCCTTCATTTGATCTTCATTTCCTGACGCAGTCCTGGGTTGATTCATCCCGATATGCCAGCAGGCCAGCGCTGCGCCCGGGGCTCCGCCGGCGTCACCTGCGGCAGGCTGAATCCAGAGATTCCGGAAAAGACCTTCGGCGATGATCTTTCCGTTGGCCACACTGTTTAAAGCCACACCTCCTGCCATCACCAGGTTCTCTGAGCCGGTTAGTTTTTTGGCCGTCTTTGCCAGCCTGAGCACAATTTTTTCCGTAACCTGCTGTATGGCCAGCGCCATGTCCATATAGGGCTGTGTCGGCTCTGCTTCCGGTTTCTGGGGCGGAATGCCGAACAATGCCTCCCATTTGCGGTCATGGGTCATCCTGAGGCCGGTGGCAAAACTGAAGTATTTCATGTTCAGCAGGATGGAGCCGTCATCACGGATATCAACCAATTCATTGAGAATGATCTCTTTATACTTTTTGAATTCCTCCGAATGAGGGTTTCCATACGGAGCCAGTCCCATCAGCTTGTATTCGCCACTGTTTACCCTGAAACCTGTGTAATACGTGAATGCCGAATAGAGCAATCCCACCGAGTGAGGGAAGTCCAACTGACGCAACACCCTGATTTTGTTTTCTTTACCGTAGCCAATGATAGAAGTGGCCCATTCGCCCACCCCGTCGATGGTGAGGATGGCGGCATCTTCGAAGGGTGATGGGTAAAATGCGCTTGACGCATGTGACAGGTGGTGTTCAGGGAAAAACAAAGGGATGGAAGCTTTCCCGAACTTGTTGAGCTCATCCCTGAGCATCTTCTTCATAAAGAGCTTTTCCCTGATCCATACGGGGATGGCCGTTACAAAGCTTCCCAGTCCCCGCGGTGCAAAGGCGTGATAAGTCTCCAACAGGCGCTCAAACTTGATCAGCGGCTTATCATAAAATGCAACAGCGCTGAGGTCGTTGTAAGAAATACCTGCCTCTGTGAGTACATATTTTACGGCATGGGCAGGGAAGGAGGGGTCGTGTTTTTTTCGGGTAAACCGCTCTTCATGAGCTGCCGCCAGAATCTCCCCGTCAGACAGGATGGCAGCCGCACTGTCGTGGTAATATGCCGATATGCCTAAAATGTGTTTTTTCATCGCTGGATCAGGTCGGGCTAAAAAAGTGTGTAAATGAAAGGGGCGATGGCAGATCCGCTGGTGAGGATAATTAAAACGCCGAAAATCAATAATATAATGATGAGGGGCAACAACCAGAATTTTTTCCTGACTTTCAAAAATTCCCAAAGATCTCTCAGAAACTCCATAGTTTAGTGTTAAAAAGGTTTTTCAAGGTCGCCCGCATCATACCAATGATCGCGGACTTTCATAACCGAGCCTTTGTCCTGCTTCCATTTCCTGAGGTACAGGCTGTCTTTTCCTGCTGCTCTCCTGAACCATCCCACCGGCAATACAAGTATAAAAAAAAAGATGGAAAGCAGTATGCGTGAAACCACACTTCCCAGCACACTGGCCAGTCCGAACCACACAATGGCAACCGGATAATAAACCGCAGGCACGATCATATTGCCCGCCAGGGCGATGGTTCCGGCAATAAAGAATCCTTTGTCCCCGAAATACAGGCCTGAAAGCAACAGGATGAGCACCATGGCCATACCGGTGTCAGAAGATTGCTTTTTCGATATTTGAGCGCTGAAGTACTTCATTTTCCGACTCTTTCCTTATCAATTTCCGGCGGTAAAAATAAGATTTTTCCCGATATACCCATTGTTGTTTTATTGTTTGAATATCCTGCGAATGCTTACTTTTGCTTAATCACCGGCACAATTCATAAGTGATGAAAGAGAAAAGAAAGTCTTCCGGAATTCCGGAAAGGGGCGCTGAAGCGCTTACCAGAATGCAGGTAAAGGAAAATACTGAGCTGATGAAATTCCTGATGGCACAGCTTTCCGGCAAGAACCGGAACAATATCAAGTCGCTGCTGACAAACAAACAGGTGCTGGTTGATGGAACACCGGTGAAGCAATTCAACCACCTTCTTCAGCCCGGGCAGTGGGTGGAGATCAGCCCCGACCGGATTCCCCGGGAAAAGAAGTACAGAGGTATTACCATTGTTTATGAAGACCATGACATCATTGTGATTGACAAGCACGCCGGAATGCTGTCAATTGCCACCGACAGTGAGAAGGAACACACCGCCTATCACATGCTCAGCGACCATGTTAAAGGCCAGGATGGGCAAAAAAAGATATTTGTGGTCCACCGGCTCGACCGCGACACTTCCGGGCTGATGATCTTCGCAAAGAGTGAGAAGGTGCAGCGTCATCTTCAGGCAAACTGGAATGAGATCATCACCGAAAGGACGTACATAGCTATAGTTGAAGGTCTGCCTGAAAAACCGGAAGGATCCGTCACTTCTTATCTCCGCGAGAGCAAAGCCCTCATTGTTTATTCGAGTCAGGACCCAAAGGATGGCTACAAGGCTGTGACCCATTACCAGGTAATGAAAACGGGCAAAGAGTACAGCATGTTAAAGGTTAATCTCGAAACAGGCAAAAAAAACCAGGTGAGGGTACACATGCAGGACATCGGACATCCTGTGACCGGGGATAAGAAATACGGGTCGAAAACAGATCCCATCGGGCGACTGGGCCTTCATGCCTGGATACTGGCTTTCAGGCATCCTGTCACTGGTGAGCCCCTGCGGTTTGAAACATCCGTCCCAAGAAAATTTATGAGGTTATTCTGAGGATTGTTTTCATGCAGAGCCGGCCAAAGCCGGAATGTTACTTTGAAACATGCCTGGCCAGGTAACGTTTTTTTGCCATTACCGGATCATCGCCCGGCGCAATGTAGATTTTGGTTTTGAGATCAATCACCACTTCCTGTAACCTGCTGAGGTCAGGGGATTTGAATTCATTTTGCTTTTTCTTGTACATAATATTGTTCCTTCCGGTTTCTGTCATTTTTTTCCGCTTAACGATATGAACGGATGAATGCCGGATGATATAATCTTTAACGGAAAACCAATGCAGAATAATATATTTATGCGTAAAGATAATAAAAAAGCAATTACTAATTTATTAAATTTGTGTGCAATGCAGAATTTTATTATGCAAATGGTAGGGGTGTAATGGTATTCCCAGACAGAGACATAAAAATAAAATGATTTTTTTGAAAAAGGCACAGCCGGTATTAAAAAAAATGCTCAGAGCGCTACTGTGGGCAGCCCTGATCATTGTGCTGATATTCACGATTATTGTTGCACTTATCCACGTTCCTGCCATTCAAAACAGGCTGGCACATTATGCCACATCTTTTGTCAGCAACAGAACCCATTCAGTGGTTAAGATTAAAGAAATAAGCATATCGATACCCAAATCAATTGTGCTGAAAGGGCTGTACCTTGAAGATATTCAGAAAGACACCCTGCTGTATGCCGGAACAATAAAAGCAGATATTGCCCTTTTCGGTTTAATCGCGGGTAAAATTTCCATCGGGTCGGTTTCGCTGGAGGATTTATATATCAACCTCTACAACACCGGATCAGACTCATTGTTCAATTACCGGTTTTTGCTCAGCGCATTCAGCGATACTGCATATCAGGCGGAGGTTGAGCCTGCATCGCCATCCCAGTGGACATTCAGCATAGATCATGTGAACCTGGAAAATATCCGCCTTCGTTACAATGATGAATTTGGAGGTATGAATATGGATGCAATGCTCGGGAGCCTGAATCTGAAAATGGATGGAATGGATTTAGGGAAATCCATCTTTGATATGAATGAATTGCTGATCGAAAGGCTGGATGTAAATGCATTGTTATCTGATCCGGCAGACGAACAATCGGTATTTGCTGCAATAAACCGGTTTGAGATGAAAAATGGCTCTTTTGATTTGCAAAGAGAGATTGTGACCCTTGATAAACTGGCCTTTTCAAAAAGTGAAATTCACTATCACACCTTTGCCGGCGGTTCCTATCCCGACACTTCGGCAGCGGAGGATGTTACAACCCCATCCGGCGACTGGAAGGTTCATGTGAAAAGCATATTGCTGGATGACAATGCGCTTGAATACCAGGTTGAAAACAGGCCTGAAATAATCAACGCTTTTGATGTTAATCACTTAGCTTATAGTCATTTAACCATTGAAATGGCAGATTTGTATTACTCTTCAGACTCAACCGGTGTTTCGATAAAAAAATTCAGCGCCACCGATCATAATCATTTCCAGGTGACAGAGTTTAAAACCGATTTCCGAATGGATCAGCATTCCGTCACGGCAAGAGATTTACATATAAAAACCTCCCGTTCCCGCATCGTTGCCGATTTCAGCGCACAATACTCCGGTTTATCATCATTACAGGATTCCCTGGGTTATCTGAAAATGAATGTCGACCTGGAAAATGTGAGTGTCCACACTTCCGATATTCTCTATTTCAGCCCGCAATTAAGCAGGCAGCCGTTCTTTAGTGACAATACGAACATTACTACCATTTCAGGAATGATAAACGGGCAGGTGAATCATCTCAGAGGGAAAAACCTTCTAATTACCACCGGAGCCCGGACTGTTTTAAAAACCGATTTCAGCATAACGGGATTGCCGGATATGGAAAGCGCTCATTTTGATTTACCCAATCTGACCATCAACACAGGCAAACGGGATATCGAAATGATGGCCGGCCCTTCTGTTCCTGATAGCATCGGGCTTCCGGAAAACATAAACATTCGAATGGATTTCAAAGGGAAGCTTTCGTCCTTTGAGTCTTCAGTGGCGATGGGCAGCAGTTATGGTCCGGTGAATCTGTATGCCACCCTGGATGAGAATGAAAATTTCGAAGTCAAAGTTGATGTTGCCGGTTTCAATTTGGGTAGTTTAATGAATGATACTGCGATGTTTGGCCCTGTAACCCTGGTTGCCGGGGCAGGCGGGCAGGGACTTGATATGAAAACGGCCAGGGCAAAAATCTCCGCCGAAGTATCCCGGTTTTATCTGAATGGCTATACATATCGCCATCTTACATTGGATGGCCTGATCAAAGGACAGAAATTTGAGGGCAGGATTAAGCTGGATGATGAGAATGTCAAGTTTGATCTGGAAGGCCTTGCAGATTTACAATCCGACCGGGAACGCTATGCTTTTCAATTGAACCTGGCGGGAGCGG
Source organism: Bacteroidales bacterium (assembly GCA_016927695.1). Lineage (GTDB taxonomy): Bacteria > Bacteroidota > Bacteroidia > Bacteroidales > JAFGHD01 > JAFGHD01. The sequence continues at coordinate 19,686 of JAFGME010000114.1, read as the reverse complement.
ACCTTCAGAAGCTTAATATTACCAAAGATGATCTGCGGGTTGGAATGGTTGCAGCGGCAGATATGCAGGGAGGCAATATTGAAAAACTGAATGGAAAGCTGGAAATTTCCAACATGATCATCGTCAAAGGAGAAAAAGTATTTGAGCCCGATTCCCTTTCTTTAACTATTAAAAACGAACCCGGTAAAAGCGAATTTTCTTTAAGCAGTGCACTCATTGATGTGAAGTATTCCGGCACAGGCTCTCCATTGGCTCTTCCGGAACAGCTTGCCGGCTTTATAAACAACTATTTTTCATTCTCTGACAGCCTTCCGGCGACAGAGTACAGCGATCCGTCGAATTTCAATTTTGAGATACAGCTTCACCATCATCCCATTCTTTCAGAGGTTTTGTTGCCGCAGCTTAAAGCATTTGAGCCGGGCATCATTCAAGGGAGTTTTGACAGTGAAAAAGGCGAATTGGAATTGAACGGGAGCATGAAAAAAATAGTGTATGGAACAATTGAGATAAAAGACCTTGTTATGGCTTTGAATTCAAATCCGGCGGAGTTGAACTATGTGATTTCCGGCAGCGGGGCAGGTGCGCAAATCAAATCGGGAAACTTCCTTCTTGAAGGAAAACTTGCGGATAATGTGATATATGCAAATGTTTCTTCCATTGATGAGGATCAAAACAAAAAGCTGGCGATCCGTTCACAAATTACCCGTGATAAGACCGGTTACAAGCTCCACCTTGATCCTGAAGGTTTTTATCTGATGAATAACCGTTGGGATATTGCCGGGGATAATTACATCCGGTTTGGCGAAGAGGGATTTCTGGTCCATCATCTGTTTATGAGCCATGCCGGAAGCCGGGTCAATGTTGCCTCTGTCAACGACCGTTTCAATGATGATTTGAACATTGAAATAGTGAATTTCAGGCTCGGCGACCTTTCCCGGATTATTGAAAAGGACAGTCCTCTGGCAGGAGGGACTTTAAATGGAAATGTTCTGCTCAAAAGAGTGAACCAGGTTTACGGAATAATTGCCGGCATCGAAATAAGCGATCTGACTGTGTATGATGTTCCCATCGGTGATTTAACAATAAACGTAAACAATCCGGTTGCCGAAAGATTTGATATTGATGTGAAATTGACGGGGGCAGAAAACAATCTGACCGTAAAAGGTCATTTTCTTCCCGGGGGTGGAGAAAATTCAATTGCCATTGTGGCTGACATTCAATCACTTTCAATGAAAACAATGGAAGCGTTTTCCATGGGGCAAATCACTGAAGCATCCGGAACGCTTACGGGAGAATTTGCCATTCAGGGATCCGCCTCTGCCCCCCGGATTACCGGTACTCTGGTTTTCAATGATGCTTTTTTGAAACCTGCGCTGCTGAATAACAGGCTGGAATTAAAGCATGAAACCATTCAACTGAAAGAGGATGGGATTTATTTTCAATCTTTTACCCTTACTGATCCTGATCAGAAAACCGCTGTGATAGATGGCTCAATTCAGATGAAAGAGTTTGAGGATTTCATTTTTAACCTGCAGGTCAGCACAAAAGATTTTTTAATATTCAACACCACCGCAAATGACAATGAGCAATTCTTCGGCAGGATGATCATAGACAGCAGGATTGAGGTATCCGGTCCCATGGATCTTCTGGTGATTGACGCTAAAATTAAGATGAAAGAGGGCTCAGACTTTACTTTTGTGGTTCCTGAATCAAAGCTCACCACGTACAAAGGTGAAGATGTTGTGGAATTCGAAGTAAAGTCGAAACAAAGTTCAATACTATACAGAAAAAAGAAAAATGCAGGGCAAAAATCAGGATTTTCAGGATTTGACCTTTCATCGGTTATTGAAGTCGACAAACAGGCGAGCCTGCATTTGCTCATGGACCCTTCTTCCTCGGATGAATTGGTGGTTAAAGGCGAGGCCGCTTTAAGTCTTACCATGGACAGAAGCGGGAAAATGAGCCTTACAGGGGCATATTATCTGAATGAAGGCAGCTATCTTGTTACGCTGCAATCGATGATAAAAAAGAAATTTGATATTGCCCCGGGAAGTGTTATTACCTGGAACGGCGATGTTATGGATGCTGAAATTTCAATAAATGCCGTTTACACTGTGCGCACTTCGCCCATCGACCTGGTGGCCGGCCAGATGTCGGGCTTAAGCGAAGTGGAAAAAGGGGCCTATAAGCAACGGTATCCTTTTTTGGTGCTGCTGAAGCTGCGCGGCCGGATTTTACAACCCGAAATTGGCTTCGAAATTCAATTGCCTTCAGAGTATAAAGGGATTCTGGGAGGAGCGGTGAATGCAAAATTGAATACGCTGAACGATGACCCTTCGGCATTGAACAAACAGGTATTTGCTTTACTGATAGCGGGCCGGTTTATACAGGAGAATCCGTTGCAGTCGGATGCAAACAGAGGGGCAGCAGCTATGGTAAGGTCAACGGTGGGCAGATTTTTATCAGACCAATTGAATCAGCTTACCTCAAAGGTTGCGGGAGGTGTTGAATTGAATTTTGACATACAGTCCTATGATGATTATAGTTCGGGGCAGGCGGAAGGAAGAACCGAAGTGGAAATCGGGCTTAAAAAGGAGCTTTTCAACGAACGTTTAACCGTTCAGGTGGGAGGCACGGTGGATGTGGAAGGGGAAAAAGTGAAACAAAACACGGCAAATGATATTACCAGCGATGTTATCATAGAATACAGGCTGACGGAAGACGGCCGGTACAGGTTGAGGGGTTTCAGAAATATCGAATATGAAAGCGCCATTGAAGGCCAGATCACTGAAACCGGAATCGGTGTTTCTTATGTTCGGGATTTCAATAAGTGGAGATACTTTTTCAGAGCTCCTCAAAAAACAAAAGAGAAATGACTCTGTCCATAAAAAACATATCTGTTCTCACCATTGTATGCCTGCTTTTGGCTGCATGCAGCGGTACAAAACATTTGCCTCCGGGTGAAAAGCTTTATACCGGATTGGAAACAGAATTGGAATCCGCCGGCCATATTCGTAAAAAAGCCAGGCGTTATATCAGCCATACTGCCGCAAATGCTGTACGTCCCGAACCGAATAAAAAGTTCCTGGGATCACGTCCGAAATTGTGGATGTATATGACAGCCGGTGATCATCCTGAAAGCAGGTTTAAAAAGTGGCTCAAAAAAAGAGGGGAAGCCCCGGTTCTGATGAGCAGTGTGAAACCCTCAGTTACTGCCTCGTTGATAAATGCCAGCCTGTTCAACATCGGGATTTTTAAAAGTTATACTGAATATAAAAGCATTGAAAAGAAACACACCGGAAAATTTATTTACATCAGCCATATTCATGAGCCATATACAGTCAAGGATATTGTTTATGCCGTTGCCGATGAAAAAATTAACCGGATCATCCTTTCAGAAACTAAAAAATCATGGATCAAACCGGGTGATTATTACAGTCTTGAAAAGCTGAAAAACGAACGATTAAGGGTGGATGCTATACTGAAAAACCACGGATATTTTTATTTCAGTCCCGACTACCTGCTCTTTAAAGCCGACACTTCTTCTGCCGACCGGAGTATTGTCTTCACCCTGGCATTGAAAGACAGTGTTCCGGAGGAGGCATTGGGGGAATATCGCATCAACGATGTGTTTATAGATCAGGATTATTCGCTGGATGAGGCAGATGCAGACAGCCGGAAAGACACGGTAAGCATCCGGGGAACCTGTTTTTTGGGGAAGGAATCAGAAATGAAGATCAGGCCAAAGGTAATTTCCCGGTCGGTTTATTTCCGTAAGAACGATATCTATTCAAGAAAAAATCACAACATCACCCTAAACCGGTTGATGACGATGGGCAATTTCAAATTCGTCCGTATTAAGTTTTCCGAACCGGAAACCATCTCATCCGGATTTTTAGATGCAGGCATTTTAATGACACCCATGCCGCAGTACACCTTCAGGGCTGAAATGGATGTTGTTTCAAAATCAAATGATAATGCGGGGCCCCGGTTTAATGTAAGTTTTATGAACCGAAATGCATTTAGAGGCGCCGAATTGTTAAATCTTAACCTGGCTGCATCGTTCGAAACACAGTTAAGCGGTAAGGAAGATCTGTATTCATATACATTAAACCCGAAGATTGAATTGTATTTTCCACGCTTCCTGGCGCCGTTTAAAATGAAAAGAACAAACAGCTTATACATTCCTAAAACACGTTTTTCGTTTTCGTATGATCTTTCACGGCGAGTGGGTTATTTCGATATGCAAACATTGAATTTTATTTATGGCTTCAGATGGAAAGAAGACATCAGAAAAGAGCATGAGCTGGATCCTGTAAATATTAATTTCACGACCCTTGAAAATAAGACGGAGAAATTCAATGAATTATTAGAAACAAATCCTTTTCTCAAAAAGAACTATGAAGAGGAATTCATTGCCGGGGGAACTTATTCATATACGTATAACGAACAGGTGTTGCCGCAGAGAAGGATGCAATACTTTTTACAGCTTTTAACCGAAACTGCCGGGAACTTTTTTTCGCTGATGAACATTATTGAAGGGGAGAAAATATCCGCTGCCAAACCCTCAAAGGTGGCCGGCTCAGCCTATTCGCAATACGCCCGCTTAAGCGTTGATGGCCGGGGCTTTTACAATTTCGGGGATAAAAGCAAGATGGCGTTCAGGGTACTTGCGGGGGTTGCCAGGCCTTATGGCAACTCAGAAATTCTGCCTTACTCCAGGCAGTTTTTCAGTGGCGGGCCAAGCAGTATTCGCGCATTCAGTTCTAATTCAGCAGGGCCTGGCACTTACAATCAAAATAACGACAGCATAGGATTTTTGCAACTGGGTGGCGAGGTAAAACTGGAAATGAATGCCGAGTATCGCTTCACAATATACCGTTTTTTTAAAGGAGCCATATTTACCGATGCAGGAAATGTCTGGCTGTTGGAATCAAATCCTTCAGATTTGGGAGGAGCGTTTTCCTTTTCCCGGTTTGCTGACGAACTTGCGGTTGGGGCAGGCATAGGATTAAGAGTGGACGTCTCCTTTTTCGTTTTAAGATTTGATCTTGCAACCCCCTTGCGAAAGCCATGGCTTGAAGATAACGAAAGGTGGGTTATAGACCAGATAAACATTGGAAGCCGGTCATGGAGAAAGGAAAACCTGATTTTGAATATAGCCATAGGTTATCCTTTCTGAAAAATCAGCATCCTGCTTTATAATTTGCCTGTGTTTTTCTTTTCTTCCCTTTTGGCTGCCTTTGCAGCTCTTTTCTCTTTCAGGTTTTTCGAGGGAGCTTTTTTTTCCTGCTTTTTCTTTACTTTTTCCTTTACCATGAGTATTGCTTTTTAAGGGTTTTCGTTGTTGTGATCAGATTGTGATTTATTCATATCCGCTTTTAATTACCGTTGCGACCATCTTGAACCGTTCATTGGCCCTCACATGATTCGATGTGTGGGCAGGAATGATGATGGCTTCTCCTGTTTTAAGCCTGTTGAGTTTCTCATCAATAATCACTTCGGCATTTCCGTCTATGATCTGAATAAAAGTGTCGAAAGGGGAAATTTTTTCAGCCAGGGTTTCCCCGGTATCAATGGCTACAACACTCACGTTTCCGGTAGTCTTCCTGATAATGGTTTTCGTGACCACCGAATTGGGAATATACTCGATTATTTCTATCAGAATATGTGCCCTGGCTTTTTCAATTCCTAGAGTTTGCATGTGTTATGTTGCCTTTAATGTTGAGTGAAAATAGGCCGGATTCACTGATTCATAATCCAAAAACTTTTTTAAAATGATAGCCGTACACGGTATATGTTACTGCATCCACAATGCAACGGGGACGTTTGAAAAGGGTCCAGAGGATCAGTTTCCAGTATTCGGTTCTTCCCCGGTTTATAAAGCCAATGATATACACTGATTTCAGGAATGCCGTGAAAAGCGAAAAATTGACTTTTGACGACCTGTGGGCCGGCTGGTTGTAATTGAGCAGCAGTTGCCGTACCCTTTTGTAGTACGGCTTGGTTGTATAAATGTGATAAATAATTTTTTTATACCCTTCCAGCAGTTCCCCGTGATTCATTTTGGGGATGAAATTCATCGATGAATCCGTATTGTTACCGGTTGCCCCATCGGTTAACCTGTTTTCGGCTTCCATCCTTTTATAGAGCAGGGTGTTTTTAGGCGCATTCAACAGGCCCACCATAGCAGAAACAATGCCGCTTTTTTGAATAAAGTCAATCTGCCGTTGAAAAATCGTTGGCGTATCGCTGTCAAAACCCACAATAAAACCGGCCGACACCTGAATTCCTGCCTGCTGGATTTTTTTGACGCAATACAGCAGGTCACGGTTTTCATTTTGCACCTTATGGCACGCATTGAGCGATATTTCATCGGGGGTTTCGATACCGATAAAGGTGGAGTTGAAACCCGTTTCCACCATGAGGTTCATTAATTCAGCATCATCGGCAAGATTGATGGAGCTTTGAATATTGAAGACAAAAGGATATTTACGGGCTTGCATCCATTTTTTCATAGCAGGCAGCAGGCTGTGTTTAATTTCCTTTTTTCTGCCGATGAAATTATCGTCCACAATAGATACAGGGCCACGCCATTTGAGGTTGTATAATGAATCAAGCTCCTTAATGATCTGGGCCGTGCTTTTCATCCTGACTTTACGGCCCAGCAGCGCCGTTATCTCACAAAAATCACAGGCAAACGGGCAACCGCGCGATACCTGTATGCCCATAAAGGCATACTTTTTTCCTGAAAGCAAATGGTAATCGGGGACAGGGGTCAGTGACAGGTCTGCAAATTTGTCGGTTTTGTAAATTTTTTGCGGATGGCCTGCAGCCAGGTCCTCCAGGAACAAAGGGAGGGTGATTTCCGCTTCATTGAGTACAAAATGATCAATTTCCGGGAAGCTTTCATATTCACTTGTGAAAAGCGGGCCGCCGGCGACCATCTTCACACCCAGCTCCTTACAGGCAGCAATCGATTTGATCACAGATTCCCTCTGGATATACATGGCGCTGATAAAAACATAATCCGCCCAAAGGACATCCCTGGTGTGCAACTCCGAAACGTTCATGTCCACCAGTTTTTTTTCCCATCCGGCAGGGAGCATGGCAGAAACGGTGATCAGGCCCAGGGGAGGCACTGCAGCCTTTTTGGAAATAAACTTTAATGCATGGCTAAAACTCCAGAAAGAATCGGGGTACTTTGGATAAAGCAGCAAAATTTTCATTGTTCTTCAGATTAAATAAAAGTGACAGGACTGTGGGAGTAAAATACCGGATAGAAATTAAATGAGCCCTGTTAAATCACAATACAAATTTATGAGAACAACGTTTTATGGCTGTTATATAATTTTGGTTTAATATTACATAATTCACACATCAGGCAAGGCGCTGCGTTTTTTATGTTTGAGAGATTTAAAATGAGTGGGGGTAAGGCCGGTTACTTTTTTAAACTGACCGGAGAGGTGGGCCACGCTGCTGTATTGCATCCTGTAAGCAATTTCGGTGAGAGTGAGTTCGTCATACACCAGCATTTCTTTCACTTTTTCAATTTTATGCGCCAGGTAGAACTGTTCAATGGTGGTTCCTTTCACTTCCGAGAAAAGATTGGCCAGGTAAGTGTAATCATAATTGAGTTTACTGCTCAGGAAATCCGAAAGGTTCTCCCTGATTTGTTCTTCTGAATAATGCACCAGTTCGATGATGGCGTTATTGATTCTCTCGACAAGTATGCTTTTTTTGTCATCCATTAACTCCAATCCCGACTTTCTCAACCCCTTGTCTAATTGTTTCAGTTGTTCAGGAAGCATGTTTTCGACAGTGCTGGCCTCACCGATTTTCACATACACATAGTTTACACCAAGCTTTTGAAGTTCGTCTTTTACCACCATCTGGCAGCGGATGCAAACCATATTTTTGATGTAAATTTTCAAGAAACTGAAAAGTGTTTTTTTTTGTTATTTGCGGGATAAAGGTACACATTTTTTTACAATGATAAATCACTGATGTGATCTGCTGTTTTGGCGCCGGTGCAATGGAGAGAATACCTGTTTACTCACCGGTGGGAAGTGCAAGGGCCAATCTATTGCGAGAGTTGCGGCAAATACTGCATAGCGAAGAAATTAGTAACAAGGTATTTCCTTTCCACGCCATAAAATGCAAAGAATGTTGCTATATTTGAGCGGGTATTGGCTTTGTAATTATTTTTATCGGTTAGCTTTGGGTTTTTATGGAAAATTCGGGCAAAATGGCGGCATGGTTTAAAACATGCATCTTGAAATTTGCGTACGCAGGTTTTATTGCATCCGTTATAACACTGTGCGGGGGCCGGCAGCTTTCAGGGCAGGGGGAATACCCGGTTAAGTATTACACCTCGGATCACGGTTTGCCCAACAACCATGTGCGATGGATCACACAGGACCGCTCCGGCTTTATCTGGATCGCCACATGGGATGCCGTAAGCAGGTACGATGGGTATGAGTTTGTTAATTATTATCACAACCCGGAAGATTCACTGTCGGTGCCCGGCATGAACATAATCAGAATAATTTCCGATGGTGACGATAACCTCTGGGTGGCAAGCCCTTTCGGGTTTTACCGGTTTGTGAGGGAAAGAGACTGCTTTACCGAATTTCCTGACATCAGGGAACAGTTCATTTACGATTGTTCCGTCAGCGAAACGGGGGTTTGCCAGGTTATTTCGGATAAGGGAATATACAGGTACGATAAAAACGACAGGCGATTCAGGGAAATCCGGATATTTTGTGCTGACTCAACACCCGGTTGCCTGTCGGGGGGGTATCTTGTCAGCGATGCCAATGGCGATCTCTGGACCGCATCATACCCTGAGTTTTTCCGGTACTTTTACAAACCCGCCGAAACACCCGATAACGGAAGGTATTGCTTTAATAAGACTCTCGTGACCGATCAGAAGTTCCTGATCACGAATCCCAATTTCAGGAATTACTTTAATGTCATCCACGAACAGGGTAATATTTACCTGGCTTCTGACATGGGGCTGTTTATGGCAGACACTGGTTCATGTACCTTTAAAAAAGCAGCGCCCGGTGATGTTCCATCCGGCGTGTCACAACAGGATTATTTCTGGAATGAAACAGAAAGGGACTTTTATGTCAAAACCGGCACAACATTGTTTCATTACAACAAAAACCACTCCTCCCTCATTGAAGCATGTATGGTGGATACAAACGGTACAATATGGCTTGGGGAGTTGAACCAAAACTCAGAAGGCATGGGGCTGACCAAAATTGTGCGGAATTCAGGAAAGTTCAGGCATTACCTTACATCAGGCGATTTGGGAGAAAGGACGGCCGTACTTTCAGTACTCAGGGACAGTTCAGGCACAATCTGGGTGGGTACCATCGGTAATTTGTTTCTCTACAGACTGAACGGAAACGGAGGCGCTGAAAAATGTGTATTTGTGAACAAGGATAATATGCCTGCCTCAATCCATTCGAGATCTCTCATGGAGTACAGGGGGAAAATCTGGGCGGGAAATTCCTCCGCCTTGCTTTACCGGTTCGATGTTGACCATCCTGAACCGGAATACCTCTGTCCCGGGCCTTTTCAAAAAATACTGCCTGTGGGTTTTCGCACTTTTAAAATTATTGCACAGGCCTGTAATGGATTTTTAATGATGGCCGGCAGGGATGGTTTTTGTTTGTATGATCCTGAAAAGGATTCGCTGATATTGTTCGAAAAGGAAATGATCCCGGGTGATATCTATGCCGTTGTAAATGACAGTGACTCCAATTACTGGCTGGGCTCCAACTATGGGAAACTGATCTTCTTTGATAAATCTTTCAGGGGAAAAAGGGTATACCAGATTCCGGAAAAAAGATACAATGTCGAATCCATCATTGAGGACGACAGGGGACATCTCTGGCTTGCCCTGCTGGGCGGCGGCATCTGCCGCTTCGATAAGGAAACGGGAAAATCAGAAATTTACTCCACACAACATGGTTTGAAAAACAGTACGTGCTATAACATCCTGATGGACACGCATGGCCATCTCTGGGTCAGCACCAATCAGGGCATTTCGATGTTTAATCCCGAAATAAAGCGGTTCAGGAATTTTGGTGAAGCAGAAGGCTTGAAAATAGTTGAGTTTAATGCTGATGCGGTCTGGCACGGGGATGATGATGAAATGATGTTCGGAGGTATGGGCGGATTTGTCAGTTTTTATCCCGACAGCGTTGAGAATATTTCTGACAGTTATTATTCCCCGCTTCTGATCACCGAATTCAAGGTGTCAGGCGTAAGCCGTTTTCCCGATATTTATAAATTGAAAAGTGTAAAACTTGAGAAAGGGGAAAATAATTTTCAGATTGCTTTTGCCTGTGTTGACTTTTTGAATGCAGACAAAATTTTTTACCGTTACTGCCTGCCCGGAAGCGATACGGCCTGGACCCTGACAGACAGCAGGAAACGTTTTGCCAACTTTCTCAATCTGAGGCCTGATGTTTATCATTTCAGGGTTCAGGCAACGGATGCCAGTGGTAACTGGAAACAGGAAATGACACTTGAAATTGAAATACCTGCATGGTATTATGAAACTGCCTGGTTTAAAACTGTTTTGGTACTGGCCGGCGCTTCCATACTGGCAATTTTTGTGCTGATGTATATCCGTCATATCAGGGCGCGGGAAAACAGGAAAAGGGAAAAGATGCTGCATGAAGAGCAGGTCAAAAGGGAACAGTTGAAGCTCGAGGCGCTCAGGGGGCAGTTAAACCCCCACTTCATCTTTAATTCGCTCAATTCGGTGAACAGCTTTATCCTCGATAACGACCCGCTGAAGGCAAATCAATACCTGACCGATTTCTCCAACCTCATGCGAGCCTTTCTTGATCATACCAGAAATGAATACATCCCGCTGATCAGGGAGGCCGAACTCCTTGAGCATTATATGAAATTGGAGCAAACCCGTTTTGCCGACCGTTTTTCTTTTACTATTGACTACGACAAAGTGGATGATATTTATCAGGAAATAGTGCCGTCCATGGTTCAGCCCTTTCTCGAAAATGCTGTCTGGCATGGCATGGGGAAAATGAAAGAAAACGGAAGAGGGCATATAAATCTGGTTTTCCGGCAGGATCAGCCTGATTTCGTCACCTGCATTGTGGAAGACAATGGCATCGGGATCAGGAATGCGGAGGCAGCGAGGCCGGCGGGACAAAAGAACAGACAGTCAAGAGGTATAGGCATTATCCGCGAAAGACTTGAAATCCTCAATTCCTCAAGAAAAAAGAACTATACAGTCAGCATTGAAGAAATCTCTCCCGGCAGCGAAAATGCAGGGACAAGGGTGAGGGTTGAAATACCTTGTAAAATTGCGGATCAGAGTTAATAAGAGGAATTACGAATTGCAGGAAATGATGTTTTTTGCATATTTTTGTATTTGCAGGGATGGCGGCAAAAGGAAAAAAATTGGATACCGGTGTTTTGAGTGGTATGAAAAGCGTGTGCCAATGTAGTGTTTTGTATAAAACCTGAAGATAACAATGAAGTCAATCATAGTCGAAGACGAACCACGCGACCTGGAAGTGCTTCAGAAGGCCATCGGCATGTACTGCAGGGATGTGGAGATAGTGGCAACGGCATCTTCCATTGCCGGCGCACTGAAAGTCGTGAGGGAAACCCGGGCAGACCTTCTTTTTCTGGACATCGAATTGCCTGACGGAAGGGCTTTCGACCTGCTGGAACAAATCAAAGACGTTCCGCTGAAAATCATCTTCATCACCGCCCATTCAGGATATGCGGTGAAGGCTTTCCGGTTCTGTGCAATCGATTACCTCCTGAAACCGGTGAACTTTTCGGAACTGGTGGAAGCGGTGAGAAAGGCAAAGGAAGGCATCTCGATAGAGGTTGAGAAAAGGAAAATCGAATTGCTGCTCGAACAGCGCTGGACGCTGGATAAAATAAAAAAAATTGCCATCCCTGAACGGAAAGGCACCAAATTTATTGATACGGGAAAAATCATCTGCATTGGCGCTGAAGGCAGTTATTCAAGCCTGACCCTTACAGGCGGGCAGGAACTGGTCAGCACAAAAGGCCTGAAAGAATACGAAGATATGCTGTGCGACGGATGCTTTGTCCGTGTGAGCAGGTCGCATATTGTGAACATAAACCATGTGAATGAGCTGAAGTCAGGCGGCGAAATATTGCTTACTGGGGGCCTTGAAGTTCAGATCGGGCGCCAGTTCCGCGACAGTTTTCTGGCCCGGATGAAGGTGTGCAGGAAATAAAGGGCTTTCATCCGGCGCCCGCATCATCTGTTTAAGAGCGGCAGTGATCAGGTTTTAATACTTCGGCAGGCAGGTTTTTCAGGAAATTTCAACGCCGGCCGTCCGGTATAACTGAAACCAATCAGCGCTGCTATCGCAAACATGCCGGGTTTTAGCATAACCACAACTGACCATTGGGGCCAAAGTTAATAACGGTATTTATTCCTGTAGCAAAGCCTGTTCCCGGCAGAAGTTGTGTTTCATGGTCTGAAACCTGGCGTTCATTTCCCCAAAACGGCTTTTTATAAGATATGCCTTGATTTTGCCTGCAAGGGATACTAATTTTAATAAAAAAATTTTCATCATTCTTATCAATCATTTTAAAAAAGCATTTCTTATGAAAAAACACATTTTACTCTCTGTATTGCTCGCCCTCACCGGCTTGAGCAGCGCCTTTGCCACCATCCGCATTGTGGATATCAATGGCGGCGGACAATATACAACCATTCAGGCGGGCATCAATGCCGCGGCAAACAATGATACGGTGCTGGTGTGGCCGGGAACCTATAATGGACAGATTACCTTGCAAAAAAGTATTGTTTTAATGGGCTCAGGCTATGAAAATACAATAATTTCCAGTAATTCAAACCCAACTATTATAATGAATTCAGGAAAATTGGAGTATTTCAGAATAACCTCCCTCGCAGGATGTGGAATTCAAATTCAGGGAGGTATTGTGTCAAATTGCGTTGTTATCAGTTGTTCTTCACATGGCATTTTTTGCAATGGGGGTACCGATTCAAAAGTTTTAAACACAGTAATATTATACAATGGAGAACAGGGTATATATTGTAATCCATCAGGATTCCTGTATGCAATTAATTGTATATCCAGATTGAACACCGGATACGGCTTTAATGGAGATCAATATGATAACAGAATTAATATATCTTATTCGAACGGTTCCCGTTATGCTACTGTAAACAATCAGGGATGTATTGATATAGATCCTGCATTTCCGTCGCAATTTGATTTTCATGTCACCCAGGGGACGCCTTGCTGGGACACCGGACATCCTGCCCTGAAAGATCCCGATGGCACCCGCAGCGACATGGGCTATTTCGGCGGGCCGGATGCACCGATCTGCCCGGTGGTGTATGAGATCACTACCTCGCCCAACGGCAACAACATTGATATCCAGGCTAAGGCCAGGGCCAACTACTAATCGCAGGAGCTATGAAAAAGTATCTTTTACTTTTTGTCATTGTCCTGTTTGCAGGCATCCGGGGTGCGCCACAGGCAATCCTTGCTGGAGGCCGGGCGGAAATTGCCCCGCAAAAGACCGGTCCGGAGGTTCTCGCCCGCATCTCGCTTTCGGATGCCACATGGGACATACAAATGAACTACAACGCTTCGGCCGGAGGAGAGGGGCAGTACGGCGCCGAGACCGATGGCTCCTCCCTTTTCACCACCAACTGGAACGACAACTATATCCATAAGTTCAGCAAAAACGGACTTTGGATTGAATCCTTCACCATTGGCAGCGTTACCCAGTTGAAAGACCTTGCCTACGACGGAACTTACTTTTATGGCGGGAAAAGCACGAACCTGATCTACAAGATGAATTTCACCACCAAAACGCTGGTAAGCACCATCACAGCGCCAACCGGAACTGTTGTGAGGGGTATTGCATGGGATCCTGTCAACAGCGGCTTCTGGGTATGCGACTGGGCATCGGATATCAAATGTATATCAACTACGGGAACATTGCTGGCCACCATACCGGCCACCAACCACATGCTGACTTCCATTGCAGGACTGGCCTACGACAGTTACAGCGCCGGCGGGCCCTTTCTCTGGGCTTTCGATCAGGGGGGCAACGGTTGTAACCTCATCCGCCTTTCATTGCCCGACGGTATTCCTACCGGCGTTTTTCACGATGTGAAGCTGGATGTGGGAGCATCATTGCCCTCGCCTCAGGCGGGAGGTTTGTTCATCCAGGAGGGCGTACTTCCGGGCATTGTCACCATCGGCGGTCTGCTGCAAAACACCCCTAACACCTTTTTCGGATACGAACTTACCACCTATGGGGCTCCCGTTTCCAATGACCTCGGCGTTCAGTTTGTCCTTACGCCCAATTCAGCCGCTAACCTTACCAACCAGGAAACGGTGAAAGTGAAGATCAGGAACTACGGAACGGCTGCACAATCCAATTTCCCGGTATCTTACAAGGTGAACGGAGGGTCTCCTGTAACCCAGAATGTTTCCGCTTCGCTGGCAGGAGGCGCCACCATGGAATTCACTTTCACACAAAAAGCCAACCTTGGCTGGTCCGGAAGGATATATTCCATCGAAGCCTACACTTCGCTTGCGAACGACCAGCGCCTGGCCAACAACAGCGTTACCAAAGAAGTATTCCACTATGCCACCACGAACCAGAACGTGATTGCGGCAGAATACTTCATCAATGCCGATCCCGGCCAGGGAAACGGAACGGCCATCACAGGGGGCATGAACCAGTATGAAGTTACACTTTATGTGAATAATCTGTCCCTTCCGGTGGGCTCTAAAGTCTATGTCAGGGTGAAAAGTTCTGACGGATACTGGAGTTCGCCCGTATGCTTCAGGCGGATGAAATATTTTTCAAACATGGGTTCCACTCTCGCTTATGCAGAGTATTTTATTGGCAGCGATCCCGGACAGGGGAACGGGACTGCCCTGACGATCAGCAACGGCGAGGTAAGTATCCCGAACCTCAATCTTGCACCGGGTCAGCGGATGTATATCCGGGTGAAGGACAACTTCAACCGATGGAGCAATCCCTTTGGGTACAAACGTCCGGCGTATCTCGGTGCCAGCGGATCAACGCTGGTGTATGGCGAGTACTTCATCAACACCGATCCGGGGCAGGGGAGCGCTACGCCTGTTGCTATTGTGAACGGAACCATGTCGCTTCCCAATTTTGATTTGCCTGCGGGTCACAGGGTTTACTTCCGGGTGAAGGACAACTGCGGCAGATGGAGTTCCCCGAACGGCTTTAAACGGCCTTCAGATGCGGGCAACTCAGGCGCCACGCTGGTGTATGGCGAGTATTTCATCAACACCGATCCGGGGCAGGGGAGCGCAACGCCTGTTTCCATAGCCGGAGGGCAGGTCAGCCTGCCCAACCTCCACCTTAACCGTAACGACAGGTTGTATCTGCGAGTAAAAGACTCGTACAACCGCTGGAGTGTACCAACATGCTACAAACACCGCTACCTGAACATGCAGAAAGCGGAATACAGGATCCGGCTGGCTTCCAGTGGTCAATTCACAACACCGGAATTGTTGACCTTATCAGCGCCATCGGATACTACCCCCAGCTTTGCTGCTTTTAAAAACAATGTAACATGGCATGCAAACGACAGTATTTTCGTGAGATATTTCACTCAATATGGCATCCCCAGTTCATGGAAAAAGGGCATGGTCACTTTTGCCAGCCCCGATGTAACGGTTTGCCAGGGGCAACCGGCCGTTCTCACAGCCAACGGCGGTCCGAATTATCTCTGGAGCACCGGGCAAACCACCTCTTCTGTTACAGTGAGCCCTGAGGCTACAACCGCTTACTGGGTGAAAGTCTGGAATGCAGAAGGGGCATCATCCACCGATACGGTTATCGTGTTTGTTGACCCGCTGCCTGTGGGAGGCGGCCCGGTAAGTGGACCCGGCGAGGCTTGTAAAAACACCGGACCGTATATTTACACTGTAGTACCGATTCCAAATGCCCTCACCTACAACTGGGTACTTCCGGCCGGCGCCAGCGGCAGCAGTCAGACCAACAGTATTGCGGTAGTGTACGGCGCCAACGCACAGTCCGGAATGATCAAAGTCAGGGGTCAGAATGCCTGTGGTTACGGGCCTTTCATTCAATTCCCCGTCACTGTGAACGCATCTGTACCGGGGGTTCCCGGCGCCATCAGCGGGCCAACCGTAGTTTGTACCGGAACATCGCCTGTGACTTATACCGTTCCGGTAATTTCCAATGCCACATCCTACATCTGGACATTGCCTGCGGGAGCGGGTGGCAGCAGTACAACCAACTCCATCAGTGTGACTTTCGGAGCCGGATCAACCTCGGGAAACATCACTGTGAAAGGCCAGAACAGTTGCGGCGAAGGGCCTTCATCAACACTTGCCGTTACCGTGAACAGCATTCCTGTTTCAGCAGGAGCCATCAGCGGTAACAATACGGTTTGCCAGGGGCAAAGCAATATTCAATATACTGTGCCTGCAATACAGGGCGCCTCTTCCTATTCGTGGACTTTGCCACAGGGCGCTACGGGCAGCAGTGCGACCAACAGCATTGCAGTGAATTTTGGCTATGCGGCCGTGTCAGGAAACATCACAGTGTTCGGGACTAACACGTGCGGAAACGGCGCCCCGTCGAGCCTTGCAGTCACAGTGAACCCATTGCCCGGAGCTGCCGGGGCTATCACCGGAAACACTACAGTTTGCCAGGGAACGAGCAATACTTATTCGGTTCCTGCCATTGCCAATGCAACAGGATACACCTGGTCGCTGCCGGCGGGAGCCACCGGAAGCAGCTCCAGCAATACTATCCTGGTTAACTTCGGGAGCAATGCCTCTTCAGGGAATATCTCGGTAAATGGAGTCAACGGATGTGGAAACGGAACCGTTTCTTCCCTTGCTGTCACTGTGAATCCGTTGCCTGCGGCTGCCGGCGTCATCACCGGTAACAGCTACGTTTGCCAGGGTACAGGCGGAACAGTGTATTCAGTTCCCGTTATCGCCAATGCCACTTCCTATTCCTGGACCTTGCCGGCAGGCGCATCCGGGAGCAGCGCCACCAACTCCATTACGGTGAATTTCGGGGCGGGGGCTTCCTCCGGCAACATTACGGTTAAAGGTGTGAACGGTTGCGGTAACGGCGCGGCATCCTCCATGTCAATAACGGTTGGAGCGACACCCGGAGCGGCAGGCAATATCAGCGGACTTTCCACCATTTGCCAGGGGCAGTCAAATATCACCTATTCGGTACCGCCAATCACCAATGCCACTGATTATGTGTGGACGCTTCCTCCCGGAGCAACGGGTAACAGCAATACCCATGTAATCAGTTTGTCGTTCGGGAGCAGTTCTTATACGGGTTACCTAACGGTAAAGGGAGTCAATGCCTGCGGTGAAGGGGCATCGTCGTCCTATCACATCACAGTAAACCCTGTGCCGGGGGCTGCCGGGACAATTTCCGGTCCGGTGAATGTTTTCCCGGGTCAGACGGGAGCGATATACTTCGTCAATCCTGTCAATTATGCCACTTCCTATTACTGGAGCCTTCCACCGGGCGCCAGCATCGTTGCAGGAAACAATACGAACCTTATTACCGTTGACTTTTCGCCGGCAGCGCAATCGGGCGGGATGACGGTTTACGGAATCAATGGCTGTGGTACAGGAGCCGTTTCGCCTGCCTTGCAGGTCAATGTATTTACGACTGCATCCGTTTCACTGAAAGCATTTCTTGAAGGGCCTTATAACGGGAGCGCCATGAGCACATTCCTAAACAGCAACAATATCATTCCGTTGTCGCAACCCTTTAACCAGGCCCCCTGGAACTATACCGGTACTGAAAGCGTTTCTTCTATTCCGGGGAATGACATAACAGACTGGGCGCTGGTTGAACTGAGGGATGCAGCCACGGCGACGCAGGCTACTGCTGCAACAGTAATCTACGAACATGCAGTTTTTATACGAAACGACGGAAAGATTGTGGATCTCGACGGGTCGGAAACCCTCTCATTGCCCGTTGCAGTGAATGAGAACCTTTTCGCTGTGATATGGCACAGGAACCACCTGGGTATTATGTCGGCCAACCCCCTGCAACTCACGGGCAACACCTGGACGTATGATTTCACCACCGGCATCATGCAGGTGTATGGAGGCGGCAGCGGCCATAAGTTGATTGCCCCGGGCGTATGGGGTATGATTTCGGCCGATGGCAACGCCGACAAGCAGGTGAACAATGCCGATAAAAACGATGTCTGGAAAGTGCAGGCAGGCAGTTCCGGGTATCTGGCAGGTGATTTTGACATGAATGGCCAGGTTGACAATCCTGATAAGAATGATGAATGGATACCGAACAGCGGTTCGGGAAGCCAGGTGCCTGACAACCTGATCCCTCCCGGGGGTTACCAATGCCAGGTGCCATAAATTTATCTGGTCACACCACCCCGGAATGCACCGGGGTGGTTTTTTTAACGTGTAAAAAAAAGGCCCGGAATATCCGGGCCTTAATAAATATCGGTTGTAATGCTAATCCGTAAGAAATACTTTCCCTGTGACCGTGTAACTTCCCTGGGTTACCCTTACCAGATAGAATCCGGTGCGCGCATTAACCTGGTAGGCGTTCCACCCTTCCTGAACCAGTTTTCCTGAAAAAATCACCTGTCCGGTAAGATCATAGATGACTACCGTGCCGCCCATAAGTCCGGCAGCATTGACATTCACCTGTGTATCGCTCCAAAATCTGTCCTGCCTTTGCGGCTGTTGCAGTGTGTGTACCATTTACCGCTGGTACGGATGGTATACCCCTGCGGACAGGTATAAGTGTCACTCTGCCTGTTCTTTGGTTTCCATAGCCATCCGGGCCAGAGCGTGGGTGTCGTTTACCTGTCCTGTATCATAAGCCACCATCGACTTGTGCTTTTCATCTGAAACAGCCTGTATGTTATACCCTACATTGACAATATTACGGTGCAACACTACTGCCCGGGCATCAGGGTCGGTAGTGGATATCTGCTGCTGTCCGCTCTCATCCAGTTCCTTTTGGATATCCTGGTAACGCTCTTTCATGTCGCTTTGTTTTTATTTACCCAATAAATGTAATAAATGTAAAACATTCATATAAAATATATTATCACATGGTATCAACAATATAGTGTTAGTTTTTGCACAGCCTGACGGATTGGCGGTATATTGTCGTGCGGGAGTACCAAGCGATTTCCTGTCAGTTTACACCCACATTTTTACGAGCCACAAGCGCTCGAAAACCTCTGAAACCCGCATGCACTATACCATGTGTGTGTGCTTATGTGGCTTATGCAGCTACCTCAATTCCAGTTTTTCTAATTTCAACAACAAAAGGATTCCCTGAATTAAAATCCTCACGAGATATTGGGTGTGGTTCAATTCTGGAGTCAATTTTTGAAGCTAAAAGCATCAATTGAACTTGAATGTCGAATCGTTTTGAATCATCCAGATTTGAAAAAATCAATGCTAAATCAATATCACTATCATCAGTTGATTTTCCTCATAGTCTCAAAATCATCATCCGAGCCATCAATCCAATACTTAATTAATTTATCCTTATTTAAATCATTACTTGCCATAAATTCAAAAGTACAAAAATATCAGAAATCTATGTTTGTCAATTTGCAGAATGTTTTTT
>JAFGME010000003.1 GCA_016927695.1 Bacteroidales bacterium | reverse complement strand
TTTTTAATATATTTGCTGTCTTTACCCCGGGAATTTATTATAATAACAAGATCAATTTAATGCACATTTTTATGGAACTTAAAGCAAAACTATCAGCAGCCGTTAAAGCTCATCCCCGAGTGTTTGACAACATTCCCAGGAAAGAGCTCATCCGCCATTCGGTCGAAAACAGGGAAGCCATTGTTGCAGAAAGCGGAGCCTTAGCCACATGGACCCCTCCGGAATCTACCGGCAGGAGCCCCAAAGATACCGTGATCGTTAAAAGGGCAATCAGTGAAAAAAATGTCGACTGGACTTCGCCCAACAACCTTCCCCTTGATGAGGAAACCTTCGATATGGTATTTGATGATGCCCTGGAAATGCTTAAGACAGTAAATAAAGTGTATATCACCGACCGCGTAGTGGGGGCGGATGTGGATTATGCCCTGCCTGTGAAAGTGGTTAGTTCGCACGCGCTCTTTGCCCTTTTCACCGATAACATGTTCAGGCCGGTGCCCGGTAACATGAATAAAAGCAGGTTTAACGGAAATGGTTACACTTTGCTTCACCTCCCCTATCATAAGCTGAATGCTGAGAAATACGAGGGAAGGCTGAGAAAAATGCCCGATGGCAAAACTTCTGATATGGTTGTGGCCATGGATATGGACCGCAGGATCGGCGTAATCGTAGGTTCTGCTTACTGCGGAAGCGTTAAGAAAATGATCTTCACAGTAATGAATTATCTGCTTCCCCTCGAAGGAATACTTCCCCTGCATTGCTCTGCAAACGAAGGTGTGAAAGGTGATTCAGCCCTGTTGCTGGGCCTGTCGGGAACAGGAAAAACCACCCTGTCCGCTGATCCTTCAAGAGCGCTTCTCGGTGATGATGAACACGGTTGGAGTGACACGGGAATATCCAATTTCGAAAACGGATGCTATGCCAAAATGATCGATATCGACCCAACCCGTGAACCCGATATCTATGATGCCGTAATGCATAAGGACGATTACCTGAACCACGGGGCAATCATTGAAAATGCCATGATCTATCCATGGGGAACCCTCGATTATTATGATGCCAGGTTCACCCCGAATTCCAGAGCTTCATACCTGCTCACTTATCTTAAAAATATTAAGGAATCCTCAACAGCCGGACATCCCAAAACCATCCTGTTTCTCACCGCAGATGCTTACGGTGTGCTTCCTCCTGTGTCACAACTCAATCCCGACCAGGCCATGCTGTGGTTTCTGATGGGCTACACAAGCAAACTCGCAGGTACCGAAACAGGCGTTACTGAACCTCAGGCCACTTTCTCCCGTTTCTTCGGGCAGCCTTTTATGCCGTGCAATCCTGACGTGTATGCCGGTATGCTCGGTAAAAAAATGGAAGAACACAACACCAAAGTTTACCTTGTGAATACCGGATGGAGCGGCGGCGCTTACGGTGTGGGGAAACGTATGGACATCAACCTCACCCGGAAAATGGTCAACGCAGCCCTTGAAGGTGATCTCAATGACGTGGAGTATGTTTACGATCCGGTTTTCCATGTAAACATTCCTAAAACCTGCCCCGGCGTACCACAGGAAATTCTTTTCCCGAAAAACACATGGCAGGATAAAAATGCTTATGATGAAACAGCACGCAAATTGGCCAAAAAGTTTTCCGACGCTTTTGATAAAGCCTATGGTCACAAAAACATAAAGGAAAGTGTTGTAAAGCAATGTCCCGGGAAATAAATGCCCCCGATAATCCACAAGCCCGTGAACAACGGGCTTTTTTTTTGGACAAACATTTTGAACAGCCGGAGGTTTACCGGCTTTTCACTGCCATTGATATCCTGAACCTGCAGAGTAACCCTGATTACAAGGCCCCGGCATTTTCCTTAATCTGCCTGCTTTTGAACCACTCATAAAAGGTGACATTCATGAGGATCAACAAAAGGCCGTAAACGCTGTCTTCGATGGGGATGGTGAACAACCTGATCCCAAGATTCATGGTGTCATCGTAAAAAACCACCTCTTCGCGGATGAACGAGCCGGTGAGTATGCCGTTTACCATGAAAAAGGGCAGGAGAATGATGGCGTAAGTGAGGTAAAACCGCCCCAGATAAGCGCTGCGGAATACCCGGATATGAAGGATGAGAAAAACCGCCGTCAGAAAAAAAGTGACTGAAGTGTATAACCTGCCTGTGTTAAAAACAGCCACCAGGATTAAAATGACAATCAGCACTATGCTGATGCGGTAGGCATAACGCCCCAGTATGTCTTTGCGGATAAGATAGTTCAGGGCATGATAAGTAAACACGCTTGCATAAGGGATACAAACAAAAAACAACCATTCTTCCAACGGAAGGTTGATGACCCTGACCCCCGTCAGGTGCAGGCTGTTAAAACCCCAGATGCCCCAGTGGGTGTAAAGAACATCCCATATTATAAAAAATGCAAGGGTGATCCCCATGGCAGGGAAAAAATATTTCCATTGCCTGTGAAAACTTAGCCTTCTGTCAAAAGTGGCAATGAAGGGGATGCTCACTGACAAAAGATTGACCAACAGATAGGTGTATTTTTCCATTATCCCTTTTTTCTGAATTCTTCAATATAATATTTCACAGGGGCAAGAAGGAAACCATAATTGGCGTAAAACCGCGGTTTATGATGGTCACGGTGTGCTCTGACAGTCGCCCGCAAATACCGGTTTGAAACGCCGCTGAGCATCTTTACCCTCTGATGAACATAAACATCATGAAAAAGGAAATAGGCCACCCCATACGAAAATATCCCGACACCTATCCAAAAACGGTAATCAAATTCGCTGTATCCCAGATAGATAAGTATAATACTGGGAATAGAAAAAAACAACGCAAACAGGTCGTTCCATTCATACTTGCGGCCATCCCGGATGTGGTGATCTTTATGAAGTACCCACAAAAATCCGTGCATAACGTATTTATGCGTAAACCAGGCGACGAATTCCATGAACACAAAAACAACCGCGACCAAAAGAATTACAAAATACCATTCCATATCTCAAAATTTATTGATTTCATAATTGAATTACAATGCTTTACCTTTCAGGTGATGAACAAACCGGTCGAAGGCAATCCTGAACCAAACCGTATAATGGCCGGGATACTTCTGAATATCCTCTTTCAGTTCGTTTATGCCCATCCACTTCCACTCCATCACTTCATGAGTGTTGATAAGGGGTTCATCATCATAAATGCCCGTCAGTACGTGATCAAACTCATGCTCGTACAACCCCTGCCCGACATCTGCTTTGTAAATGAAGTCAAAAACCTTTGCAAGACTGCAATCAAACCCCATCTCTTCCTCCAGCCTCCTGTGGGCCGCATCTTCCACACTTTCGCCCTGCCGGGGATGGCTGCAGCATGTATTGGTCCACAATCCGGGGGAATGGTATTTCGTCATTGCCCTTCTCTGCAGCATGAGTTCACCCTTCGAATTGACGACAAACACCGAAAATGCCCTGTGCAGTTCCGCCCTTTTATGGGCTTCCATCTTTTCCATGATCCCGACAGGCTGATCCTGCCTGTCCACAAGGATCACATATTCATTAGTACTGTCCGCTTCTGTCATAGCCTGTAATTTTTTTCAGTCCATCCCTCTCAGCATCCGCCAGGCCGTCCCATCCTATCAGATAATGATAAACACGGTCGGCGTATTCCCAATTGCGAAGCGAAGGATCTTTCTTTATTTCTTTGATAATGAACTTTTTATCTTCCTCAATATGATCATAACCCAATAACGATGGAATGTTCGTCTGCATGGCAAACCTGATAAAACGGATTTCGACATTATCCGGCGCCCGAAGAACAGCCTCCTCCAGTTCAGATTTGCCCTGGTTGAAGTAATTCAGTTTCGTAAACGGGAAAGTAACACATTCTGCCATTCCCGCACGGGCAACACCTCTGTAAGCAAGCAATACAGGGGAGACCTCCGTATCAGGGCTTCCGTTTAACATATTGAACAATTCTTCAGTTGCGCAATCCTCTTCCCAACGGTTGAAAAAAATCCCGCGTGCCTTCTCCAGGTCTGCCGGTTGTGCCAAAACCAGTTTCGCCGCAAAAATCAAAATTACTATTATTCCGCTGTTTTTCATACTCCTCATATTTGCCGTAATAAACTTTTAACAGCCGATATTATCAAAAGGCTGTATTTTTTCGAATCAGGTATCCTTATCCTCCTGTTCATGATCACGCTGGCTTTCGTACGCTTAAGTTTTTTCAATAGTGAAAGATAATAAATGTAGGCGACATAAACCCCGAACTTCGCCCCTTTGGGCAATTGCCTTATGCCTTTATACGCATGGTCGAAGTCCTTTTGTATGTCGCTGATGATCTCATCCTTGGCTTTGTCGTCCATGGTCATTTCCTTCAGCATGGGAAAATACGACCTTCCCAACCGTGTTTGGTCAGCATACAGATCGCGCATAAAATTCACCTTCTGAAAGGCAGAACCCAGCGACATGGCCGAAGGTTTCAGCTTTTGATATTCTGCATCATTGCCCTCCGTAAATACCCTCAGGCACATCAAACCCACCACTTCTGCCGAACCCAGGATGTATTTTTTAAACGATTGCTCATCGTGCTCCCGTTTCTCCAGATCCATTTCCATACTCTCAAGAAACAGATCGATCAGCTCCCGCTCTATGGCATACTTGTTCACCACCCATTGAAAATGGTTCAGGATGGGATTTAGGCTGATGCCGTCCCGGATAGCCTCGTATGTATCGCCCCTGAACTTGTCAAGAAGCTTTTTCTTGTCATATCCGTGAAAAGAATCAACGATCTCATCCGCAAACCTGACAAAGCCATAAATGGCATAAACCGGCTCATGGAATTTTTTGTCAAACACCCTTATGCCCAGAGAAAATGAGGTGCTGTAGGTGTTGGTTGTAAGCTTGCTCGACTTTCTGGATATGATGTCAAAAATATCTTTCATGATCTTCCGGGTTTGATTTTTTTAGATATTTCTGTGGCAGCCACCTGGCCCGATATAATGGCCGGAGGAACGCCCGGCCCCGGAACGGTAAGCTGACCCGTATAGAACAGATTTTTCACTTTCGGTGAATTCATTTTAGGCTTCAAAAAAGCGGTCTGCATTAAGGTGTTTGCCAGTCCGTAAGCATTTCCGCCAAAAGCATGATAGTCGGCTGCAAAATCGTTATGCGCATAACTTCTTTTGAAAACTATGCTGTCCATTAAGGATTCCCCGGTGTATTGCTCCAGTTTTTGCATCACATACCCGAAATATCTCTCCCTGGTTTCCTCCGTATCAATGAGCCCTGTTGCCACGGGAATCAACGCCATCAGGTTTTCCATCCCCTGAGGGGCAACCGAAGGATCGGTTTTGGAAGTGGCGCTGAAGTAAACCGAGGGTTTCACGGGCCATGCGGGATGATCATAGATATCCGATGCATGTCTTTTAAAGTCCTCATCAAATAATAAAGTGTGATGAAGCAGGCGCGGCAGTCTTTTTGAAATCCCAAGATAAAATATCAGGGATGAAGGCGACATCACCCTTGATTTCCAGTATTTCTCCCCGTACCTCCTGCTTCCGGGAGGGAGCAGATGCTGCTCAATATGATGATAATCGGCGCTTCCCACCACCGCAAGGGGTTCATAAACCTGATCCTGTGCATACACCCTGCGTATTGCCCTGCCATCCACATCCATCTTCTCCACTTCCGTGTTGAAAACAAACTCCACTCCGAGGGATAACGCCAGCTCATACATGGCTTCCACCACTTTGTACATTCCGCCCATGGGGTACCATGTACCGAGTTTAATGTCGCCATAATTCATCAGCGAATATAAGGCAGGCGTTTTCTCAGGCGTACCGCCCAGGAACAAAACAGGGAATTCTATCATTTGGAGAAGCCTGGGGTCGGTAAAATATTTCCTTACATAAGAATGAAACGAAGTGAATACATTCAGTTTCAAAATCCCTGCCATAAGCCCCGGATCAATGAACTCCAGCGCTGAGGCGCTCTTTTTATAAACCAGTTTATTGATCCCAACCCTGTATTTGTATTCGGCGCTTTGAAGAAATTTATCCAGTCTGGCTGCACTCCCCTTTTCGTAAGATTCAAAAAGATTTCTGTATGCCTGGTAATCGGCCGGCAAATCGGAAAATTCATCTTTACCCCAGTATATCCTGTAGGATGGATCCAAACGCACCAGCTTATAGTAATCTCCTGTCCTTTTTCCGAAACCGGCAAAAAAGCGCTCAAAAACATCAGGCATCCAATACCAGCTCGGGCCCATGTCAAACATGAACCCGTCACTTTCAAATTTCCGTGCCCTGCCACCAGGCAATGAGTTCTTTTCGAGTACCGTAACACTGTACCCATTTTTTGCAAGGTGACAGGCTGCTGAAAGCCCTGAGAAACCTGCTCCGATTACTATTATGTCACTCTTCTTCATTGGATAAAATTTCTAAACACTTGTAATAACAATAATTGGCAAAGTTTGTTTAATGTTTTCTCAATTTTTCTTAACAATTTTTTTTCAAAAAAACTTGACAAACGTTATTTTATTTTTAAATTTTGACCACTCGTTCATTTATAAATATTGTGTAGTTTAATATTTTTATTTAATGATGTTATATATTGACTGAACATTTAGTCTAAAACACGACAACCATGACTCCACGCACGGCAAAACAGTTTGAAGCGATCCGCAACTCCCGCAGGGCTCAGATCATGAAAACGGCGCTTGAACTTTTTGCAGAAAACGGTTATCAGGGTACCTCCATCAGTAAGATTTCTTCCCGTGCCAAAATTTCCAAAGGACTTATGTATAATTATTTTCAGGGCAAGGAAGACTTGTTGAAAACCCTGATCGGGGAAGGGATTAATGAGATACTGGATCTGTTTGATCCAAACCGCGACGGGGTTCTTACACCTGAAGAATTCAAATTTTTCATCAATGAAATATTCAGCCTGATGGCCCGGAAACGGAAATTCTACAAATTATACTTTGCTTTGATGATGCAGCCTTCCGTCAGGATACTGACAGAGCAAAAGATTAATGCGGTGATCGCTCCCATGGTAAGCCTGCTGACCGATTATTACCGCAGAAAAAATGAGGATAACCCCGAAATGGAGGCCTTGCTTATGGGAGCGCTCTTTGACGGCATCATGTTAAATTATGTATTCAGCCCCGGGAATTTTCCCCTCGATCAAATCAAGGATTTGCTTATTAAACGATTTATCTGATCCTGTAAACACCATAAAGCAATGAGATCAAAAGTTACAATTCTTGCCGTTTTTCTTGCCTTTCCTTTATCCGGCCTGCTTTCGCAGGATATTGATCCGGCTGCAATTGTCAGAAAAGCTGACGAAAAAAACAGGGGCGAAACCAGCCGGGGGCGCATGACCATGAAAATCATCAGGTCCGGCTGGGAAAGGACCGTTGAAATGAAAATGTGGTCCAAAAGCGATGAATACTTCCTGATTTACATTACGGCGCCCGCTGCAGATGAAGGGCAGGCTTTCCTCAAACGGAAATCCGAAATGTGGAACTGGCTCCCTTCCATCGAAAGAATGATCAAAATACCCCCCTCCATGATGATGCAATCCTGGATGGGATCGGATTTTACCAACGATGACCTGGTAAGGCAATCCTCTATTGTCAAAGACTACAGCCACTCATTTATAGGGGAAGAAACCGTAAGGGAAAAACCCTGTTACAAAATAGGACTCACTCCCCTGCCCGAAGCCCCCGTGGTCTGGGGCAGGATCGTCCTGTATATCACAAAGCAGGAAAATGTAATCTGGAAATCAGAGTATTTCGATGAGGATGATTCGCTCATCAACATTGAAAATGCGTATGATATCCAAAAAATGGGCGACCGTGAGATACCGGTGCGAATGGAAATTTCTCCCGCGGATGAACCGGAAAAAAAAACCGTCCTCATCATCAATGAGATATTATTTAACCAGCCCATCCCGGATGATTTCTTTTCCCAGCAAAACATGAAAAAAATCCACTGACATGAAAACATACCTGAAACTGGCATGGAGAAATTTGTGGAGAAATAAATCCAGAACCCTGATAACCTCTGCAGCCGTGTTTTTCGGAGTGCTTCTCTCTGCCTTCATGAGTTCGATGCAGGAAGGTTCGTACGATCATTACATTGATACCATTGTCAATTATTTTTCAGGCTACATACAAATACACAAAGCCGGGTACTGGGATGAAAAAACCATCAATAATACTTTTATTGAAAATCCTGACCTCATCAACGCTGTTAACCGGGCGGAAGGTGTCACCCTTACCACTCCCAGGCTCGAATCCTTTGCACTGGCCTCACATGCCGAGATCACCAAAGGCGCCCTGATCATCGGGATTGATCCGGAAAGAGAAGACAGGGTCACCGGCTTCTCAGGCAAAACGATAAGAGGCGGTTTTCTGGCTCCCTCCGATCCCGGCGTTTTGGTGGCGGAGGAACTTGCACGCTATATGAAACTCGACGTCAACGACAGCATCGTGCTTCTGGGGCAGGGTTATCACGGCGCCACGGCAGCCGGCCTTTTCCGGATCGCAGGCATCCTGAAACACCCCTCCCCCGACCTTAACAGGGAACTGATATACATGGACATCAACACCTGCAGAAAATTTTTTTCCGCCGGTCAGCTCTGCACTTCGCTGGTGGTAATGCTGAATGATAACGACAATCTGAAAACTGCAGACCGGAACCTCCAAAGCCTTACCGGGGATGATTATGAAGTGATGACATGGGAAGAGATGCAACCCATCCTGGTTCAGCAGATAGAAAGCGACCGCGCCAGTGGTAAGGTCATGAAGGCCATCCTTTATATTCTGATAGGTTTCGGCATCCTCGGTACCATTATGATGATGATGGCGGAAAGAAAAAAAGAATTCGGAGTGATCATCGCGGTTGGTATGCGAAAATATAAACTTTCGGTCATCCTGCTTCTCGAAACTTTTCTCGTTGGATTGACCGGAGTCGCTGCAGGCCTGGCTGCCAGCCTGCCACTGAATTACTATTTTTATCTGAACCCCATCCCATTGACAGGCAAAGCAGCGGAAATGGTCCTCAATATGGGTTTTGATCCCGTGATGAAATTCTCAATGGATACCGGCGTTTTCCTGAATCAGGCGATCACCATCTTTGCTATCACCGTCATGATTGCAGTCTATCCGCTGGTTACAGTGGGAAAACTGAAAATAATGAATGCATTAAGGGCATAAACCGATACGAATAAGAAAAACTATTCACAATGATCTGGTTAATATCATGGCGGAATGTATGGCGCAACAAGCTCAGAAGCCTTGTGGTGATCATTGCCGTAACACTGGGATTGGTCGCAGGGGTTTTCACCACGGCATTTATGAAAGGCATGTCGGAAAAAAGAATAAGCGACGCCATCGAAAATGAAATATCCCACATCCAGATCCACCAAAAGGGATTTGTGAGCAACCTGGATTTTAACCTGTGTTTTCCCGATGCAGGCATCATGCTCAACACCATTCAGGAGATGGATCAGGTGATCGCTGCTTCCAAAAGGATTGTCATAGGGTCAATGGCTTCTTCAGCCGAAGCAGGCGCAGGCGTGATAATAACCGGCGTGGTCCCTTCCGTTGAGTCGGAGGTGACCCGCATTCATCAAAGAATTATAAGGGGCGTATATTTCAGAGATTATAAAAGAAACCATCCTGCGGTGATCGGTAAAAAACTGGCGGAAAAACTGAATCTTGACCTTGAAAAAAAAATGATCCTCACCCTGACCGACAATACGGGCCAGCCACTGCAGGCTGCCTTCAAAATCGCAGGAATTTATGAAACCGATAACACAGGTTATGATGAAATGCATGTTTTTGTGAAGTTTGATGATTTAGTTTCGCTTACAGGTTTTGAAGCCGGAAGCGCCCATGAGATTGCCGTCAGGCTGAAAGAAAACAACCGGGCAACGGAAACGGCCGGCCTCCTCAGACAAATGTTCCCCGGACTTCAAATCAGCGACTGGCATGAAACAAGTCCCGAACTGGCTTATCTGAGTTCCATGATGGACCAGTATATGTACATTTTTGTGCTCATCATTTTGCTTGCCCTTTGTTTCGGCATCATCAACACCATGCTCATGGCTGTCCTGGAAAGGGTTAAAGAGCTCGGTATGCTGATGGCCGTCGGAATGAGCAAATCCCGGATATTTTCGATGATCATGCTGGAATCTGTCTTTCTTTCCATCACAGGGGGATTAACCGGGATCATTTCAGGTTACTTCCTCTCCAAATACTACCAGCACCATGATATCCCACTGCCGGTTCAATATGCCGAAGGGCTCAGGGACATCGGCTACTCCCCTGTGGTTAACACCCCGGTGGATTTGAAAATGATTTTGGTGATAGCCCTGCTTGTACTGGTCACCGGATTATTCTCCTCTGTTTTTCCGGCGTATAAAGCATTGAAATTGAATCCGGCAGATGCCATCAGATCAGATAATTAAAATTATTGAATATGATCATAGAAATAAAAAACCTGCACAAGGTGTACAACAGCTCCGGGGTTCCGGTCCATGCCGTCAACGGGATCGACCTCAGTTTCAGCAAAGGGGAGTTTGCAGCCATCGTAGGACCTTCAGGGTCAGGGAAAACAACGCTTCTGAATATCATTGGCGGACTTGACCGGCCTTCCGGGGGTAGCGTAACAGTTGACGGCACGGAGGTTACAGATCTGAAACCTTCAAAACTCACCGACTTCAGGTTGCACAACATAGGGTTTGTTTTTCAGGCCTACAACCTCATTCCCGTACTCACGGCAAAAGAGAATGTGGAATTTATAATGCAACTGCAAAAAGTATCCAGATCCGAAAGGTCAAAGAGAGCGGAAGCGCTGCTGACGGCTGTAGGACTGAACGACCGGATGGACAGCAGGCCGGGAAAGCTTTCCGGCGGTCAGCAGCAAAGGGTGGCCGTGGCAAGGGCCCTGGCGTCGAAACCGAGGTTCGTTCTGGCCGATGAACCCACTGCAAACCTCGATTCCAGATCCACTGAGAACCTGCTCGACATGATGCTAAAACTTAACCGGGAAGAAGGCATCACCTTTTTGTTCTCAACACATGATGCACGGGTGGTGAAAAAAGCCAGGAGGGTCATCACCATTGAAGACGGAAAAGTTGTTGAAGATGAAACAAAACCGGAATAACAGGTACCAGGCACTTATTGTGTTATATCTGCTGCTCACTTATCCAATAATAGGTACTGCAGAAAACGATCCGAAAAAATACTCCCTTTCGGGCCACCTGCAAAACATGAACACCGTTTGGATCCCGGAAGGATCGGAAAGGTGGAATAACCTGAACTCCACCTACAACCGGCTTAATTTCAAATGGTATGCCGCCAAAACCATGACACTCAACGCGGGAGCCCGCAACCTGTTTACTTTCGGGCAGCTCTTGTATGAAACCCATCCGGTGTACAGCGACCTCCTCACAGGAGATCCTGGCTACCTTGACCTCACGGGCAGGATAGCCCGCGATTCGTCCTGTGTGCTCTATTCCAACCTCGACAGGCTGAACGTGCAGTATTCCAAAGGAAAATTCGAAGCCGTGGCAGGAAGGCAACGCATCAACTGGGGAATGAACATGGTGTGGAATACCAATGATATTTTCAATACTTTTTCAATTTATGATTTTGACTACGTGGAAAGGCCCGGTTGCGATGCCCTGAAAATGGAATATTACACCGGTTTTGCTTCTTCCGTGCAGGCAGCCGTAAAGATCGACAGCAGCGAAGCCATCACCGCCGCCGGCCTGATCAGGTTCAACCGCTGGAATTACGATTTCCAGTTTCTCGGAGGAACAATGGACAAAGACCTGGTGCTGGGAACCGGCTGGTCGGGTTATCTGAAAAATGCAGGCTTCACCGGTGAAGCCTCCTATTTCCGACCCACAGACAACTTTAATGACACCATGGCGATTTTCATCTTTTCTTCAGGGATAAACTACACTTTTAAAAACAGCTTTTTCTCACAATTCGCCTTCCTTTATAATTCAGGCGGCACAACAGAAAATGCCGGACTCCATGCCGGCCTTCTCAACCTCAGGAACCTGACCCCCAAAACCATTTCCCCAGCCAGGTATTCATTGTTTTTCGAAATCGCCTTCCCCCTTACACCCCTTGTCAGAGCTGACCTTTCGTCCGCGCATAACCCGTCCGACCTTTCCTTTTTCCTGGGGCCAAACCTCGACATTTCATTAGCCGATAACATCGATCTTCTGCTTATGGCTCAGATATTTTCCGGAAAAACAAACACTGAATATGGCGACTACGGAAGCTTTTACTATCTGAGATTAAAATGGAGCTTTTAGCCCGGGTAGCCGGTAAAAAAACGTACCTCGTTTTCCCAAAGTCAATTGCATTTTGGTATTCCTCGAAATTTGGTATATTTGCCATGAGCGTACGGCATGA
Source organism: Bacteroidales bacterium (assembly GCA_016927695.1). Taxonomy (GTDB): domain Bacteria; phylum Bacteroidota; class Bacteroidia; order Bacteroidales; family JAFGHD01; genus JAFGHD01. The sequence continues at coordinate 12,681 of JAFGME010000003.1, read as the reverse complement.
GCGGGGGAGGAAAGAATCACGAAATAAATAGCAAACATTTGGGGAAAGAGCGAGTGCCTGACGGCTAAAAGAATTAATTGAAATGACAAGACATGAAGCCGAAATATTATTACTACAAACATTTAAACTAAGTCGTTTTTATGATGAACAATGGACTACCATTGAAAAGATTTTAAAAGGTGAAACAGTTCTTCTTATTGAAAAAACAGGATTTGGGAAATCGCTTTGTTTTCAATTTCCTGCATGGTTGCATAAAGGCACGACTGTAGTTTTTTCACCCTTAATTGCATTAATGCGTGATCAGGTGAAGAAACTGAACTCATTTGGTATTTCAGCAAAATGCGTCAATAGTGAACAAACACCTGAGGAAAATTCGCGAATAATAACAGATGCAAAAGCCGGTAAAATTAAAATACTCTATATAGCTCCTGAAAGGCAAGAAAATTCTGAGTGGATTGAAGCGACACGACAAATAAATCTTTCAATGGTTGTAGTTGATGAAGCTCATTGTATTTCAGTTTGGGGGCACGATTTTAGACCAGCATTCAGGCGTATCATAAATCTTGTAAACCTTTTGCCCAAAGGACTTCCAGTATTGGCAACAACAGCAACAGCAACAAAAAAAGTTGAAGCGGATATTGCAGAACAAATGGGAAGCAATTTATCAATTATCAGAGGAAACTTAATGAGAGATAATTTTAAACTATTTGTCATTAAAGTTAATTCCGAAGATGAAAAATTAATTTGGCTGGGTCAAAATCTTGGTAAATTAACAGGTTCAGGCATTTTATATACAGGTACAAGAGTAGATACCGAGATATATTCCAAGTGGTTTGAATTTTTGAAAATATCTTCAACAGGTTATAATGCTGGATTAGATCCTGAATCAAGAATAGCCATTGAAAACGGTTTAATGAAGAATCAATGGAAGTGTGTGATCTCAACAAATGCTTTAGGGATGGGAATTGATAAGCCTGATATTCGCTTTATCATTCATACCCAAATACCCCAATCGCCAATACACTATTATCAGGAAATAGGAAGAGCAGGAAGAGACAACCAGCCCTCCTACATAATTCTTTTTTACAATCCTGAAGACAAAAAACTTCCTGAAGCTTTTATTGAAGGTGGAAGGCCATCAATTTCAAAGTATGAGAAAGTGATTACTGCTGTTAAAAGTGAAATGTTAGGGGAACGCGATTTAATGAGAAGGACAAATTTAAAGCAGAATCAAATTAGAGTTATCAAGGCTGACCTTTTGGAACAAAAAATCATTCGTGAAGTTACAGTAGGCAGAGGTAAAAAGTTTGAATACATTACTGGTGCACCACAACTCAATACCAAAGCTTTTGAAGAATTACGTGCAAGTAAAACCCGTGATTTGGATAAGATGATTGAATATGTTGAAACATCTCAATCTCGTATGAAATATCTGTGTGATTATTTAGGAGATTCATCATCCCATTCTTTTACAAATTGCGATAATACAGGTCTGAAAAAAATAGTAGTTTCTACTAATGATGAATGGACACAACGTTTACAAGATTTTCGGGAAGATTATTTTCCTTTACTCGAAGTAGAAACAAGAGGAACCAAATTAATAAATGGGGTGGCGGCTTCCTATTATGGTGTTTCAAATGTGGGAAGCGCATTACATCGAAGCAAATACGAAACCGGAGGTGATTTCCCTGACTTTCTTTTAAGATTAATTCTTAAAGCATATCGCAAAAAATTTGGTCAGGAAAAATTCGATTTAATTCTTTATGTGCCACCGACAAAGTCGGGTGATTTGGTTAAGAATTTTGCAGTGAAAGTATCGCAAGTATTGAAATTCCCGATTTCAAATAATTTAATCAAGCAGAGAACAACAAGTGAACAGAAAGTTTTTGAAAACTCTTATTTGAAATCTGACAATGTAAAAGACGCATTCACTTACAAGAATCATCAGGAAATATACGGTAAAACGATTTTATTGATTGATGATATCTTTGATAGTGGTGCCACAATAAAGGAAATTGGCAGATATTTAAGTAATTTAGGTGCTCTGAAAATTGCACCTTTAGTGATCGCAAGAACAGTAGGAGGAGATTTAGTATGAACAAAGAAGCAGCATATTGGATAGCATTGGCACATTTGCCACGATGGGGTCATTTAAGAATTAATAACCTCATAATAAAATTTTACCATGAGAATAAACTTTCGATTGAAGATTTTTTTCAATTAACAGAAAGTAATTGGAAAAATCAATATGGTATTGAATATAAGGAAATAGAAGATTTAAAGAGGGCAAAATCAGAATTGGCCAATAATGCTTTTTTAGCGGAAACTTTAAATAATGAGGGCTATGAATTAATACCAATAACTTCTCCCGAGTATTCAAAGACTCTAAAAGACAACCTTAAAGCAGCTCATTCACCTGCCTTGTTATATGTTAAAGGCAATAAACAAATTATGCAGGAAAAATCAATTGCAATTGTAGGATCTCGTAATGCATCTGAGAAATCACTGGAATTTACGGACAATATTGCAAAGTTAGCAAGCAAGGAGTATAAAGTGGTTGTAAGCGGTTTTGCCAAAGGAGTTGACAAACAAGCATTAGATTCTGCAATTAACTACAAAGGACAAAGTATTATTGTATTGCCGCAGGGCATTATGACATTTGGCTCAGGTTTCAAAAAGTACTATAGGCAAATTGTTGATGGAGATGTTTTAGTATTGAGTACCTTCTTCCCTAAAGCGCCCTGGAAAGCGGAATTGGCTATGGCAAGAAATCCCATTATTTACGGACTTGCTGATGAAATTTATGTTGCAGAGTCTTCAGATAAAGGAGGCACATGGTCCGGTGTTGTAGATGGATTAAGGAAAAAAAGAAAAATATATGTTCGCAAACCGGAACCTTCTGAAAATACTGCCAATAATTTATTGATGCAAAAAGGAGCGATAGCCGTTGATTTTGATGGAAATCCTTTGGTTGATTATAAATCGGTATTATCCGAAGCGAATCAATTAAGCCTAAATGAACCAGCAGTGAATTACGAAAATGAAATTCTGGATTTACTTAAAAAGGGGGAATATACTGTCAAAGATATATTGAAAAAGCTACAATTAACATGGTCAGAAAAAAAACTTAGAGATTACCTGAAAAGTAAAAAAGAAATAGAAACAACGAATAAAAAACCCCTGCGATATACATTGAAAGATTGTAAAGTCAAGCAGAAATTATTATTTGACTAACGCCAGCCCAATTTGTAAGCACATTTCCAAAACATCCCGGTTTTGAAATAATCTGCTTTATGTGAATGACACATTTTCTCAAATCCTGATTTCAATCGGAAACCTGCAAAGCAGGATGAGCGAAATGTTTTATCCGACAACGATTACGACAACTACAGGGTCAAAGCATGCTATGCGGTATTTCATTTTCCGGCCAATTGTTATGTGGCTATTCCGGACCAATACCTGCCATACCGGAAATTAAACCCCATGCATTGATTCAAGATTGCCTGATCGTAGTGTTGCAGTATCCGGTTTTACATCAAACACCCTTCTGTTCTTACATCAGATTATCTTATCTGTCTGATTTTATGTGCTTTTCGCAACATGGCACAAACATTGCATAAAACAAACCTGAATAAGTACTTTTAATTTTTGATTACCAGGTTTTTCTCTTATAACTGTTTTTCTCATTTGGCAGAGGCTCCTTGATACCGGGAGCTTCTTTTTTAAATAATTTTTTGAAAATATAAAAAATCATCTTACTTTTGCAGCCCGAAATTTTATTGTAATAATTATACGATATGTATCTCACGACAGAAAAGAAAAAAGATTTGTTTAAGCAGTACGGTAAATCAGAATTCGACACCGGTTCGCCTGAGGGACAAATAGCATTGTTTACTTTCCGCATCAATCACCTGACACAGCATTTAAAAATAAACAAAAAGGACACCATGACGGAAAGATCGCTGGTCAGGCTCGTCGGCAAAAGACGTAAACTCCTTGATTACTTGAAAGCCAATGACATCGAAAGGTACAGATCGATCATCAGGCAATTGGGAATCAGGAAATAACCTCTGAAAGGCAATGTAAATTGCCTTTTTTATTTTTTTACCTTACATATAATATTCAATCAAGATGGCAAAAACAGGAATACGCCAGTCAATTCATCTGGATGACGGGCGTGAGATCATGATAGAAACCGGCAAACTTGCCAGTCAGACTGACGGTTCGGCCGTAGTGAAAATGGGCGACACCATGTTGCTTGCAACCGTGGTATCAAACCGGGAAGCCAGGGAAAATACCGATTTTTTACCTTTAACTGTCGAATACCAGGAAAAATATGCCGCCACAGGAAGATTCCCCGGGGGATTCTTTAAAAGGGAAGCCAGGCCTTCAGAATATGAAATACTGATAGCCCGCCTGGTTGACCGTGCCCTCAGGCCTTTATTCCCGGACGACTACCATTCGGAAACACAGGTTCTGATCACTCTTATGTCAGGCGACAAAAATACCATGCCCGATGCACTTGCCGCCCTCGCTGCTTCTTCGGCACTGGCTGTTTCTGACATTCCTTTTAACGGTCCGATCTCTGAGGTCAGGGTGGCCAAAATCGATGGCAAACTAACCGTCAATCCGCCCGTGACTCTCATTTCTGAATCAATTCTCGACATCATGGTTGCAGCTACGCTGGACAACATTATTATGGTGGAAGGCGAAATGAAAGAAATATCGGAAGATGAGATGATTGAAGCGATCCACTTTGCCCATGAGGCCATCAAAGTCCAGTGCAAAGCACAGCTTGAACTCGCAGCCAAAGTTGAAAAAGCACGCACCAAAAGGGATTATGAAAAAGAAGAAGAGGATGAACACCTTCGTGAATCCATACTGACTTATGCCAGAGACAGAGTCAGGGAAGTCGCAACAAATCCCACGGCAAAGCAGGAACGTTACGATGCTTTCGATCTGATCCTCGAAGAATTCATGGAAACTGTTCCGGAAGAAGAGAGGGAGGAAAAGGCAGGCATGGCAAAAAGATACTACCACGATCTCATGAAAGAGGTCGTCAGGGATGTCATTCTCACCAACAGAAAACGTCTTGACGGACGTAAGCTTGATGAGATAAGGCCAATCTGGTGTGAGATTGATTATCTGCCGGCAGCTCACGGATCCGCTATCTTCACGAGGGGCGAAACCCAATCCCTGTCAACGGTTACACTGGGTACAAAGCTCGATGAGCAAACCATCGACGGCGCCGTCATAGAAGGAAAAAGCAATTTCATTCTGCATTATAATTTCCCCCCGTTTTCTACCGGTGAAGTCAAGCCATTGAGAGGGACCAGCAGAAGGGAAATCGGACATGGCAACCTTGCCCTCAGGGCGCTGAAATTCAGTATGCCAAACACCGACGACAATCCGTACACCGTGCGTATCGTTTCCGACATCCTCGAATCTAACGGATCTTCTTCCATGGCCACGGTTTGTGCAGGCACCCTTGCCCTGCTCGATGCCGGGGTTAAAATCAAAAAACCCGTATCCGGAATTGCCATGGGCCTCATCAGCGACAGCGAAACCGGGAAATATGCGATTCTTTCCGATATCCTTGGCGATGAAGATCACCTGGGCGACATGGATTTTAAGGTTACCGGGACAAAGGATGGAATTACCGCCTGCCAGATGGACATTAAAGTGGAAGGGCTTTCGTACGAAATCCTCAGGGAAGCTCTCGAACAGGCCAGAAAAGGAAGGCTGCACATCCTCGAGATCATGGAACAAACCATCAGCACTCCCCGGGAGGACTATAAACCCCACGTGCCCAGGATAGCCAAGATGACCATTCCCAAAGAATTCATCGGCGCCGTGATAGGCCCCGGTGGCAAGGTCATCCAGGAAATCCAGAAAGAAACCAACTCAACCATCATCATCGAAGAAGTGGGAGAGTTCGGAATTGTGGACATTATCGCCACCAACCAGGAATCCTTTGATGCGGCTAAAAGACGAATCAAAAATATTATCGCTGTTCCTGAGGTGGGCGAAGTTTACATGGGAACAGTGAAAAACATTACCACTTTCGGGGCTTTTGTTGAAATTATTCCCGGAAAGGAAGGACTGCTCCATATCTCTGAAATCGACTGGAAACACTTAAAAACCGTTGAAGAGGTCCTTAAGCCCGGCGACCAGGTCAAAGTCAAACTCATCGACGTCGATGGAAAAACAGGCAAGCTGAAGCTCTCCAGGAAAGTATTACTGCCAAAGCCGACCGATAAAAAGTAGGCTTCCGTAACCTTATTCCCGCCTTTTCGTACAATTTCCCGCAATAACCGCCGGAAACGGAAGAGATTTTGTTTATCCTCCGGTTTTGGATTGAAAGGTTTAACTAAATCGTAAAACATGAGGCAGTTAAAAATTACCAAGCAGGTCACTAACCGGGATACGGCTTCTCTGGATAAATATTTGCATGAAATAGGCAAAGTGGACCTGATCAATGCGGATGAAGAGGTCAGACTTGCGCAAAAAATAAAGGATGGAGACAAGGCTGCCCTCGAAAGACTGACCAAAGCCAACCTCCGTTTTGTGGTTTCTGTTTCAAAACAATATCAAAACCAGGGTCTCAGCCTCCCTGACCTCATCAATGAAGGCAATCTTGGGCTGATAAAAGCTGCCCAGAAATTCGATGAAACCAGGGGTTTTAAATTCATCTCCTATGCCGTGTGGTGGATCCGGCAATCCATTCTTCAGGCACTCGCCGAACAGTCAAGGATTGTCAGGCTGCCGCTGAATAAAATAGGGTCCATCAACAAAATCAACAAAGCTTATGCCCACCTCGAACAGGAATTCGAAAGGGAACCGAATACGGAGGAAATTGCAAAGCTTCTCAATGTGGATGAGTCCGAAGTTAAGGAATCCATGAAAAACACAGTTCGCTATGTTTCGATGGACGCCCCGCTTGTCCAGGATGAAGACAACAGCTTGTATGATGTGATGCATTTTGAGGAAGGGCCCACCCCCGAATCGGGATTGATGTATGATTCCCTAAAAACAGAAATTGAAAGGGCCATATCGACCCTCACAAAAAGGGAGGCTGATGTTTTAAGGCTCTATTTCGGCCTCAGCAGCAAACATCCCCTTACCCTGGATGAAATAGGGCAAAAATTCGACCTGACCCGTGAAAGGGTAAGGCAAATCAAAGAAAAAGCCATTCGGCGCCTGAAACAAACATCCAGAAGCCGTTTGCTCAAAACCTATTTAGGCTGATAACGGGCAAAAAGAACGGATTCGTTTCAACGCAAAATCCTATATTTGCATCCTAAAAAGATACTATGCCCGGATTGGTTGCCCCTTCAATGCTCTCAGCAGATTTTGCCTGCCTCAGAAACGATATTCAAATGGTCAATGAAAGTCAGGCCGACTGGTTTCATATCGATGTGATGGACGGACTATTCGTTCCCAACATCTCATTTGGCTTTCCTGCGATCAGGAGCATTAAACAACTGGCAGTAAAACCGCTTGACGTCCACCTGATGATCGTGCAACCCGAAAGGTACTTCAAGGAATTCATGGATCACGGGGCAGATATCCTAACCATACATTATGAAGCCTCCGTTCACCTCCACAGATCAGTAACCGAAATAAAAAAACTCGGCATGAAAGCAGGGGTGGCGCTTAATCCTCATACCGGCATTCACCTTCTCGAAGATATACTCACGGAAATCGACCTGGTACTGATCATGTCGGTCAACCCGGGTTTCGGGGGTCAGAAGTTCATCCCGAACACCCTGGAGAAAGTAAAGAGTTTAAAAAAACTTATCCAAAGTAAAAAGTCAGATGCCATGATCGAAGTGGACGGCGGCATTGATACAGTGAACTGCAGGGATTTGTTTAATGCAGGCTGCGACGTAATTGTTGCAGGAAACAGCGTTTTCAAATCCGCAAACCCTCAGACAACCATTGCAGAACTAAAAAAATTATAACCTGGTTTTTGTTAATCGTTGAATAAGTGGTATATTTGCAGCCTGATTTAGTCTGACATTCATACTCATATTAAGCTAAGAACATGAAATGTGTTTTACTGCCACTGACTTTAGGATTTATGGTTTATTGCTCATCAGGCTTTTCTCAGATCACTGACAGCCTTCCACAGGCAAACATAAATGAAGTTTATTCGGAATATATTGAAAACCAGAATGCCTTCACCGATGACTACCAGATAAATCTGGAAGAATTCAAACAGGCAAAAATCCTCAACGATACCTATATGTCTGTTAAACCGGTGACATCCCCTGATAACAACTCATTACCGGTTCCCAAAGGAGAAATCGTTAATACATTCAGGTTTCTTCCCCAGGCGGGCTGCTGGGCTGTTAAATACAAAAACTATTACGGGTTTATACCCACCCGGGATATTATGCCTGTTCAGGACAAACAGGAATCATTTAATGCCACCCCTTATGATGAAGCGCCCAGGGCAACCAATAAAATGAAGCTCAAATATCCTGAAGATGCCCTGAACAAGGGGATTGAAGGGGTTGTTTCACTCAAGGTGCTCATCGACCGTAAAGGCATTGTCAAAAATGTTGAAATTGTTAATAGCATACCTGAACTTGATAAAGCTGCCATCGAAGCAGTTGAAAATCTTAAGTTCACACCTGGAAAATACAAGGGAAAACCTGTAGATGTATGGATCAGGATACCTGTCACTTTTTCCATTGAAAAATACTGAGGTATCTGATCCCTTTCACCCCCCGCTCCCTACCTTTTTCCCATCCGCATACTGTAATAATAATGTAAAAATTTATTAATCCACGGTTAACATGTTCCGGATTCTCTCATGGTAAGTTTGAACCAAAATTATCATCATGAAAGTTTCAGTAAGGAATATGTGGTATTCAGCGCAATGTTTAACCTTTCTTGCCTGTTTGCAATTAACATTACCGCATTCTGCTACCGGGCAGAAAAGCCCGGCGATTTCAACAGAAAAAGTGAACCATGATGTATCCCACTCTGATTCAATGGCAAATAATTTACATGATGAGAAAGTGATAAGCATGCTTTACGGTCCCATTCTTCAGAGTAGTATCTCCGGAAAAATACTTGCCGAAACGACCCTGGAAAGTATTCCCGGAGTAGCCGGAGCAAAAAACCCGGCTCTTAAAAAGGGGGACGTGCTGTCTATAATTAAGTATCTTCCAGAGGAAAAAAAATGGTTAACAAAAAAGGAAATGAACTGGGGATTGGTGGATGCCGCTTTTGTCATGCCCCTGAGTGAAAACGGGATCATTCCTGATTTTGTGCCGTTTGATACTCCTCCTCAAATTGCAGGTATGCTGGAAATTGAATATCCCGATGAAGCCAGGCAAAAAAACATAGAGGGTAAAGTAATCATTAAAGCCTTTATTGATGTTAAGGGGAAAGTCAAAGAAGCAGTGGTTTTGAAAGGAATTGAAGAGTTAAACGAAGCAGCGCTTGATGCAGTGAAAAATGGCTGGTATAAACCTGCAAAATTCCGGGAAAAACCCATCGGAGCCTGGCTTACCATTCCGGTTAAATTCAGGCTGAGCAACGATAATATGTAATAAAAGACAGTGGGCCGGATATTTCATCCCTTCATTTCAATTTTTAATCTTACCTGCATGGTTTACTGAATACCGGTCTTTTTTCTTTGTTTATATTTGCCGTGACAATCATTTTAAATCTGGTAATATTATGGCAAAAGAACTGAAAAGTTTATACCCCGAAAGGCTGTGGCATTATTTCAGTGAGATTCTGACCGTTCCCCGGCCTTCAAAAAAAGAAGGTAAAATCATTGAATACCTGCTGAATTTTGGCAATTCACTTCACCTGGAAACCCTTCAGGATGAAACCGGCAATATCCTCATCAGGAAACCGGCCATGCCGGGCATGGAAAAGCTCGAAACTGTTGTACTGCAAAGTCATATCGATATGGTTTGCGAAAAAAATGCCGGCACCATTCATGATTTTGAAAACGATCCCATTGAAGCCTATATTGATGGCGGATGGGTTAAAGCGAGAGGAACAACCCTTGGCGCGGATGATGGCATTGGCATAGCCGCGCAGCTTGCACTGCTTGAAGCCAAAGATATTCCACACGGCCCGGTAGAGTGCCTTTTTACCGTAGATGAGGAAACCGGGCTCACAGGAGCATTCGGGTTAAAGCCCGGCTGGTTGAAAGGAACCATTCTTCTCAACCTGGATTCAGAGGATGAAGGAGAGCTTTTCATCGGCTGCGCCGGGGGTGTGGACACTGTCGGAGAAATAAGTTATGAACCTGAAAAGGCGCCTGAAGGATGGGAATGGCTCAGGATCAGCATTACCGGCCTGACAGGAGGACACTCCGGCGATGATATCCATAAAGGAAGGGCCAATGCTGTGAAACTGTTGAACCGCTTCCTGTGGAATGCTTACCGTAAGTTTAACATCAGAATGGGGCAGATGGATGCAGGGAACCTTCGCAACGCCATCGCCCGCGAGGGTTTTGCCCTGTTTTGCTGCGCCCCCGGCCAAAGTGCAAAAATCGAAGAGTACTGCCAGAATTTCCGGAAAATTTACCAAAATGAATATAAAACCACGGAGCCTGACCTTAAAGTTGAACTTACAAAAGCTCAAACAGGCGCCGGGGTTTGGGGAATCGAGACCCAGCAAAAGACATTGAATGCTCTTTATGCCTGCCCTCATGGTGTGTACGCCTGGTCGGCCGGGATCAGCGGTTTTGTCGAAACCAGCATGAACCTGGCATCTGTAAAAACAAACGAACATACCATTGTTATCACTACCAGCCAGAGAAGCTCGGTTGAGAGTGCGAAAAAAGACATCAGGGATATGGTGGCAAGTTCGCTGCTTTTGGGAGATGCTGCAGTGAAACACTCAGACGGCTACCCGGGATGGACTCCGGATCCCGGTTCCGGAATAGTTAGGTTAACCAGCCGGTTATACCGGAACCTGTTCAACAAGGAGCCTAAAGTCCTGGCCATACACGCAGGCCTTGAGTGCGGATTGATAGGAAGTGTTTACCCTGAAATGGACATGATTTCCTTTGGTCCAACCATCAAAGGAGCTCATTCGCCGGATGAAAGACTTGAAATTGAGACCGTAGCTAAATTCTGGGATCTTTTAACGGATGTTTTGAAAAATATCCCGGCGGTGAAATAAACAAAAAGGCGGTTCTTCCCTGTCCTCTTTATCATATCCCAAAATTCAAACCGATTCTGAATACAGGGTTATCATAAGGAGAATCAATGGTTTCATTGAAATTCCATAATATCAATATAAACATAAATGCACGGTCGCCAATGAATTGCCGGTATCCACCTCCTGCAAAACAGCTTGAAATATCACGTGTTCTCCTGCTTTTCAATACATCGGTATAGGATTCATTCGGGCGGTACTCATTAAATTCATACTTAATAAATTCGTATTCCAGATGCCCGAATACATTATTAAGCATAGGAATATCCTCACTGTAGAAATAATATCTCAGGAACAATCCTGTGCCGAGAATGTTTGCAACATGGTCATAAGAACGGATATCTCCACCGGCAAGGCTGAACATATATAGATCTTCCAGCCTGTAGTGCTTATAGCTGATTCCCGTTCCAATGGCAAAATTTTCAGAAATATAATAACCAATGGTGGGTGAAAGGTCAACCAGTGTACCATAATTTCCGAACTGAAACCCAAAAGAACCCCCGGTGAAAATTTTTTCATTCCATGGCAGGCTTTGAGTGTGGTTCTGGGAGACGGCAGAATCGGGGAACGCAATGAGGCAGGTAAGAAAAATCAGGAGGCAAAAGAGCCGATTATTGAGCATTACTCTACTGCTTGATTTCATAAAATGGTGTATAAATACATAAAATTATTGCCATATCAGGAACGAAAATAGTAAAAAAAAGGGGGATATGCATAATATTTTTTAAAAATATTTGTGCTTAGCCTGCCAATATATAACTGAATAACAACAGGTTCTATGAAAGGTAAAGCAATGTTAAAATTTTTCATTAAATTTTTTTAAAAAATATAGTTTGGTATTAAAAATAAGCTATACATTTGCGCTCTCATTTTATGAGAGTGGTTCTTTAAAAAAATTGGAAATAAATTGTGCAGGAGAGCAATTTTACATGTATCTTTGCAATCCCGAATTTTGAAAAAAAATGAAATATTTTTTACAAAAAATTTGGAGAAAAGAAAAAAGGTTGTACTTTTGCAGCCCAATTTAAAAAAAGAGAAAAGTTCTTTGAATAACTGAAGTAAGGCCAAATGGTAAATATCTGTAATTTCTTTGAGAAATAACACAATAGTAAATCCTGAGGACATTAAAAAAACTTTTTACAATGGAGAGTTTGATCCTGGCTCAGGATGAACGCTAGCGGCAGGCCTAATACATGCAAGTCGAGGGAATATTCATCTTCGGATGGAGAAGACCGGCGCACGGGTGCGTAACGCGTATGCAACTTACCTCTAACTGGGAAATAGCCCCGAGAAATCGGGATTAATGTCCCATAACATCCTGAATTCGCATGTTTTCAGGATTAAAGTTCCGGCGGTTAGAGATGGGCATGCGTGGCATTAGCTTGTTGGTGAGGTAATGGCTCACCAAGGCAACGATGCCTAGGGGTCCTGAGAGGGTTAACCCCCACACTGGTACTGAGACACGGACCAGACTCCTACGGGAGG
>JAFGME010000113.1 GCA_016927695.1 Bacteroidales bacterium | reverse complement strand
CCGGTTTTATCGGTTGCCGGAGCCGTACTGACAAAAAGGGTGTGTTTGGTACTGCCAAAACCGATTTTCAATGAATTGCTTATGTTGTTCTCAAGATAGTCTGATCCTGTTCCACCGGATCCTATAACTAAAGAATTCTGATTCAACGACTTCACCAGGGTTCCTAAAGCGAATCCATCAACACCGGTGGCAAAAGCGCCGGATCCTATCGCTACAGACCTGTATCCATCAGAATGCGAGCCGGTCCCCAATGCAGTAGAATAATCTCCATACGCTTTTGATGCCCACCCTGCAGCAAAAGAAGAAATCCCTGTGGCTTCCGAGGCGTGGCCCAGGGCAATGCTCGCCGAATTGCCGGCCAGGGTGTTTTCCCCGAAGGAGAGCGAATGTGCCCCGCTCGCAACCGACCCGGAGCCGCCTGCAAAAGCGCCTTCGTTGCTTGCAGTTGTATTTAAGCCAATGGCGCTGGCGCCCGTTCCGTTCACGGTTGTCTCGACGCATTGCGTGCAATCGCCGTCAGGTTTTTGCGCAAAACCCGAAAAATATATGAAATTGCTGATGGCAACTACTAATAATAACCTTTTCATGATAAATACTTTTTAAAATTCTTGTTTAATAATTCTTTACAAGTTTTCCTGTCTGGATAACTTTATTATTCTCACTTATTTTATAGATGTAGAATCCTTTCGGTATCCCTGATGTGTTCATGGTATTATTACCGCCCCGTTGAACAGCTCTTTCAATAGCCTTTCTGCCATTCAGGCCGATAAGGGTGAAAACAAGGTTTTCCCGGAATGTTTTTATCTGTATAAAGCTGCTGAACGGGTTCGGGAAGACCAGTACGTCCCTGTCGCGCGGATCGGGAGTGTTTTCAGCGTAAGTGATGATGTCACCGGGGAAGACCTTTTTGATCCAAAGGTCCTGGTCGTCCTCGAAACTGTTTTGCCAGTCGTAAACCTCGCAACCGAGCACACAACCGCCGTCCGATGTGGCCGTGGTGGTGAACGCACTGTAGTTCATGTCGCCACCATAGAGCTTCATACCTTTTACGTTCAGGGTGCTGTCGAGCAGATACACCAGTATTTCGGTATCCATGTGTTGCGATGGGAAGTGCTCAATGTTGCCCATAACCCAGATATTGTTTTTGTCAGTGAAATCAAGGGATGTCCGCCATGCAGGATAATCGTTGGTATCCACGCGTCCCAGCCATTGCCTGTCGATAAAGACATGTTCATCAGAAACCATGCCTACCTGAATATCATAATGTGAAGAAGAACCGGAGTTGTAGTTGAGTGATAGGCTCGAAACAAGGTATGTACTGTCAGTGAACCACTTTGATGTAATATTGGCCTGTTCAGATCCCAAGGGATCTATTACCGGATAAACCTCATAATCCAGAGCGCTGTCAATCTCCACTGCCTGTATGGAGGAACCAATCAGGTCGAAACCATGCCCGAATACTGTAATCCCGTTGTTATTGGGCCTGTTTAGAACGCCGTAAATTGTTTTATTCGAACTATTGTAAAACGGATAGCTGGTTTTCAGTGTGTCTCCATTCAGGTTAAACTTCATCATGAACAGGTGCTGAAAGTAGAATATGGTATCTATCGCAGCGTATCCTGCAATGTAAATCATGCTGTCGCCGGTAAGGGATGCTTCAAAGATTGGGTTCCAGTAATTGTCTGCCAGCTTATACCTTTTATCCCATTCAATATTAAGTTGTTCATCCATCTTCACAATCCAGATAAAATTTCTCTTTTTATGATTTGACTCAGGATAGCCAAGTGAACCAATAACAATGTAATGATTTGTCTTCGTAACAACACAATGCTGAAATACGCAAGTAGTATCACCCATATCGATTACTTTACTTATTGTATCCCCATCCGTGGAAACTTTTAAAACCAGGGCATTTGAATATTTAACCTGTCCAGCCGGTTTATGCTGGTAACAAGGGAAAATGTAATTATGTTCCATATCCTCAATGGCATCATCCATTGCACTCTCCAATTCTGTATCAAAAAATATTTCAAACCCTTCCTGTGCATTACATTTCAAACTCAGAAGATTATAAAGCAACAATGCCAAAAATATTTTTTTCATTACTATTGAAGTTAGGGTGGTTATTTTTCAATGACCCACCTTGTGGCATATCTGATTTCTATAATTTGATGAATATAAAATATTCCATTGACATCAATTCCATTTGTACCATTTAATTCACCGAGATGCAAAAAGGTTTTGTTTTGCACATCGGGCCAGTACTGGGGCAGATAGGGAATTTTGTTATAAATGACATTCGTGGTTCCAAAGTAGTAGAAATTCATGTCGTCGTACTCAATACACGACCAGTCATTCCAAAGGTTACATTCATCACAGTTTGCCTCGGTTACATAAAACATCAGGTAGTCCCTGTCATTATCAGCAGGAAAAGGATCATTGGGATTTAGAAATTCTGTTACTTGATTGGCCAGAATAATATCAATTGTCACCGGGTTTGTATAAAAGACTATCTTACCCTCATCCTGCACGTACAAGTAGCGGTTTGCATTAATAAAATTGCATATTTGATCTCCAGCATCCTCGATATAGGTAGGGTCATCGCACATACCATAATTATTGCCATAGCGCCAGTCGTCCCCATAATTGAAAGGAGGTTCCGGGTCTTCGCCTCTTTCGCCAACAATGGTAGTGCATTTCAGGACAAGGTTTTGGTTCGCATCGCTCCCAATCTCAATAAATGTGAATTTTATTGCCTTGTCCTGGAAAGGCGCTTCATTCAGTATGTCGCCGGCGCTGCTTTCTATTTCAGAATATGCAGCCGCTATATCGTTCATGCTCACCGAATCGTTCACTGTCAAAGGGAGGCTGACAAAAGAAGAATCAATATAGAAATCATTGTACATCCCGTCGGGTTCAGAATGCCGGAGGTTCAGCCCTGCATTCAATCCCCAGACCGCATCTTCCTTTGATAACATTTCACCTGATTTATGCAATGGGTTTTCCCTGATTTCTTCCACTCTTTGCATAAAATCAACAACTTTCTGATAAACTGCCTGTGCCTGCATCGCTTCAATTGAAGTGGATTTTTCGTTTTGATCGTTTACATATATTCTTTTCATCTTGTTCCTGTTTCAGTTCCTATATCAACGGTTCAAGAACCTCAGAAAAGGTGATACCTGTAAACGGCAATGGCACTGGCCGACGGGCAGGGCGCGTTGTTTTGAGAGGAGAGATGGGGGGGTAATATGCTGTTATTCAACACTATAAAACCATCCTCCCTTTTCTTTTCAGGGTGAAAAAACGGTTCTTCCCCTCTTTTTGGCTTGCTCAGGCCCATGTAGTGCATTATGGATAGGGCAATGTTACATCATATTAATAAAAAAAGCAAGAAAAATGTTATAAAATTCGAGGTACAATATATATTTTGAAATTGAATAACAAAAGTTTCATTGGATCCGTACGGAGGTTTTCACAATCCTGCGCTTTCAGTTTTATACCGCTACTGAATGGGGTTGTGAAAAAAACCATGCGGCATATTGCGGCATAACTGCTTCTGACAGAAAAACGCTTCGCATTTTTAATAAGAAGCAGTATAATTTCAACCTGCAATCAGGACCGCACGGCTGAAAATTCCGTGTATGGACATTGGCGGGCGAACGATAATTAAAAAACTATTTTATAGCTGATATTGGGGATCACGATGGTTTGCTCGTCGCGGTCGATGCTGTCGGTCTTGTAATTGAAGCGGTAGCCGAAGTATTCAGGAGCGCCCAGGGCATTCAAAATCTGAAAACTCCAGATACTTGCATGATCCGGTTTGTTCTTTCTGTAATTCAATGTAAAGTGAAGGTAGAAAACAGCCGGTTTCTGCTCTTCAACGGCCCTGGCTTCATCATAAACCACCTCGCGCATCAAGCAGGTTGCCTCCGTATCCACCGGCGTCTGTCTGTCGCCCCCGTTGATGCTGAATTTGCCGTTCAGGCCGATGGAGTTGTTCTTATGGGTGCGCCCCATTTTCCACTCCTTGCCGCCCAGGAGGTTGAAAACATAGCTTTTATTGAACCTCGAATCCCTGACCACATCATCTCCTCCAACATAGGTGGAATTGAACAGCGATGCGCTCACCACGAAATAGTAGCCATTGTTCATAAACCGCTCCAATGTAAGATCCAGGCCATAGTTTTCGCCGCTGCCATCATTGGTGAGGGTTTGGTTGATGAACCATTCCTGGTCGACATTGATCATGGAAAAGGAGGATCCCGGCTCAACAGGGATGCTGAACAGCCTCTGGTAATAGGCCTCTGCCCTGTAATTCATGTTTTCTCCAATGGCTTTTTCATATCCCAGCACAAAATGATGGGCTTTGGATAAATCCAGGCCTGTGTTGGGTCGAACGACTCCCTCCGGGCTTTGTTGCTGACCAAGGTAAACAAAGAGCATCTCCAGGCGGCTGTGAAGTCCGTAACCCAGGTTGAATGCCTGTCCCGGCGTTATCCTGTATTTCAGTCCCAGCCGGGGCTCAGGCGAATATTTTCCGTTGAGGGTGAAATACCGGAGATGCAAGCCGGTATTGAGGGTGAATCTTTCCGTGATGTCGAACCTGGACTGAGAATAGAATTGTATCAGTTCGCTGTTTCCCCTTTCGTCGGTGGTTGCCTGCAATGCATCTTTGAATTCCGGTGCATACCTGATGAGCATATCGTAATGTAAAAGATTCACCGTTACCCCGGTGCGATTGGAATGACGGGCGCTGAACTTGTGGCTGAGGTTGGCCGAAAGGTTGTAATTCCAGGCCTTGTTTTGTATGTTTTCCTGGTCGTGAAGCGTTTCCTCCAAATCCATTTTACCGGTTTCAGAACTCAGGTTACTTCCTGACAATGCCAGTGACGAATTCAGTATCGTTTTTGGCCCGGTGATCAGCTTGTGGGTAAGGCCCAGCGCTCCCATGGAGGTGCGGCTGTCGTTTTCGAGCCTGTCTTCCTCATATTCCCATTCGGCCGTTTTTTTTTCGACCCTCGAACCGGAATTGTCGGTCGAACCTAATCCCCAGAGCGAGAAAATACCGGCCTTTTTCGTCGGGAAATCGGTTTTGAAGGACAGATCCTGGTAGGTGATCAGGCCGGCATTTTCCGGGAGCAGCGGTTTGATGCTCCCGAAGGTGGAATACCTGTAATTGAACAGGTAGGTTGCAGGTTTTCCTTTTTTGTACGGGCCTTCGGAGCTGAGATCTATCCCTGTGATGCCGGCCTGGAAGGCATGCTCCCGTTTGTCACGGTTGCCGGATCTGAGCCTGAGGTCGAACACCCCTGAGAGTGCATTGCCGAACTCTGCCGGGAAGGCAGCCGTGAAAAAGTCGGAATTGTCGATCATTTGTGCGCTGAGCGAACTGATGCCCCCGCCTCCGAAGGTGGTCAGGTTGGCAAAATGGCTCGGGTTGGCGATCTCCAGTCCTTCCAGCCGCCAGAGGACGCCCTTGGGAGCGTTGCCACGCACGATGATGCCATTGCTGTTCATGTTGCCTGCAGCCACTCCGGCATATGAGGTGACCAGCCTTGCCGGGTCGTCGAAAGCCCCTGCAAAACGGCGGGCCTCTTCCATATTGATCTGCCGCGCGCTGAGGGTGGCCATGGAATTGAGAGGCTGTTTCTTGTCGGTTTCCGCTTTCACCACCACCTCTTCCAGCTCAAGCAACGACTCCTTCAGCCCTGCATTCACTACCACCTCCTTTCCCGATCCGACGATCACTTCCGTGATCACGGCAGGCTCAAATCCCATGAAGCTGATGCGGATGTCGTACCTGCCAAGCGGTACTTTTTCTATACGGAAAAACCCTTCTGCGTCGGCGCTTGCCCCAAGGAGCGGCTCTGTGCCCGATATCACCACCGTGGCTCCCGGAAGAGGGATCTCCGTATCGGCATCCACAACGCATCCTTTCACCGTTTGGGTGAGTTGCTGGGAGGATACCTTAGATTGGAAAGCAATGATTAACAAAAATGAAATGCTGAAAATCTGTTGTAAGCCAGGCCCGGAAATCTTCATAATTTAAGTATTTTTTTGATTTTCAAAGGAATAAAAATTAAAGGGAAACAGCTTGATTTTCAGCCGGTCCAAAGTGAAGTACAGAAACCGGATTCTGCATTTGGGTGTGGACCAGAGAATGATAAAAGCCAAAAGAAGTAAAACAAAGGCAAAAGGCGGTTCAACTTTTCCGGATCAGCTCCAGTGCCATAGCCTCAGCTCTGTCAGGAAATGAAAAGAAGCAAACCATCCGCCATGGCCGCCCGCTTCGGGTAGATTTAGAGTGCCCTTCATTATGTCTTCTTAACCTTTCCTGAATATCTTGTGTTGAACCGACATAATAACGACAGGAAGATTCACTATAAATAATG
>JAFGME010000112.1 GCA_016927695.1 Bacteroidales bacterium | reverse complement strand
TAAATGAAGTTCAGAATGTTATGGCGAATCAGCCCTTATGTCGTAATAAACTCACGCTAGAAACACCGGGATCCTTTATTGTCAGTACACCTGTCCGATCATCTACGATAAACAAACCCTATATCAATACATTACGTGCCCCATTATGCATCCTAAGTTTTAAAGGACAAGGGCTGTAACGTCCTTATTCGGATGGAACCAGGCATCCGGTCAGAGATCGGTTATGATACACAGGAATTCAAAGAACTTTATAATAAACGAACCTCTGTTGAGAGGGTTTTCTAACGCCTTCTGGCCATTGCAATGCAACATCCAACAGTAAAAGGTTGTAATGCTAATCGTATCATGCAACTCTTGCTCATATCTCAGTTCTTCTGGTAGCTCTGACAGCATTCCTTACGGGGCAACAAGACAAAATGAGATTTGTGAAATCATTTGTGCTGAATTTCTTAACTTGAAACCTCATCTGAAGTAGTTTTGTGGACCCCTAAATGAATACACAAATCTCAGATAATCCGGACCCTGGTCATACATATTCAATAAGGGTGGTCAGAAAACCGTTTTTTTTATTGCATTGGGGAGTGATTTTTCTAATGGCAAGCAGTGTTGTTACAGGCCAGGAACATAAAAACTGGAATAATTCCCTGAAACCAAATGGTAAAGCAAATTCAGATCTGACCATCACGGAAAACGGCAAAAGCAACTATTGCATAGTGATACCTGAAAGTCCCACAACACAAGACCAAAAAGCGGCTGAAGAATTTCAGCACTGGTTGCAGCAAATGACCGGTGCGACCCTGCCCATTGAAAAAGAATCCCGGAAAACCAGGGCTAGATCCGAAATCATCAGTATTGGCCAGACCAAATCATTAAAAAAAAGCGGACTGGCTGCAATTAAAGAAGACTTGAAGGATGAGGGTTATGGAATTGCCGTTAATGGTGAGAAGCTGTATCTCTGGGGGGGCCGGACAAGAGGTGTGATTAACGCGGTATTTGCCCTGCTGGAGGAGGATCTGGGTTGCAGATGGTACACGGATGAGCACTTCAGGATCCCTGATCTGAAAACGCTTAAACTTGCCCCTGTACCCCGCACATATACACCCGCCCTGAGGCTCCGGGACCCTTTATGGCATGTAGCACGTGATGCCGATTGGTCGCTTCGGAACCGGACCAATGCACCCTGGGCCGAAGTCCCGGAAGAATGGGGCGGCCGGGTCGACTACGATGGAATGTTTGTTCACACGTTTCACACCCTGATACCTCCCGCGGAGTACTTCGAACAACACCCGGAGTATTATGAAATAGATTCAACCGGTGTAAGGAATTCACATCAACTTTGCACAATGCATCCGGAGGTGGTACAGTTGGTAAAAGAAAAATTGAGAAGCATCCTGGAAGACAATCCTCATACAGAAATTATCAGTGTTTCAAAGAACGATGGCACAGGTGAATATTGTCATTGTGAACGGTGCAGTGCAATTGACGATGCTGAGGGTTCTCACATGGCGTCTTTGCTGAACCTCGTTAATGCAGTGGCAGAAGATATTGAAAAAGATTATCCTGAAGTATTGATATCGACGCTTGCATACCTGGAAACAGTTGATGTGCCCAGGACAATGAAGCCCCGTAAAAACGTATGTATCCGATTATGCAACGATTATGTAGGTTCCTGGAGACGGCCTTTCGAGCCGGCCGAGATATGTGATTTTGCACCTTTGTTGAAAAACTGGTCGGAGGTTTGTGATCGGATGTATATATGGGATTACGTAACAAACTTCAGTCATTATCTTGCTCCCATGCCCAATATGGATGTGATTGCCGATAATATAAGATTCTTTGTAAAGTACAATGCCGAGGGAGTGATGCCTCAGGCCAGCTATCAGAGCCGGGGATCCGAACGGGAATGGTTACGTTCCTGGGTAACCGCAAAACTTCTCTGGGATCCGTCCCTGGATGTATTTGATTTGATGGATGATTTTATATATGGGCATTATGGAAAGGCTGCCCCGGCAATAGCGGAATACAATATGTTGCTGAGGGATCAGAAAAAGAAATTTATGGTTGAGCTTTCCGAAACCTGGCTCAACGAGCACTATAACGGCATCCGTTATGGAATGGACCATCCGTTTTTGTCAAAAGAGTTTCTGGCAAAATCCACCGAAATCTACGACAGGGCAGAGGCACTTGCCGAGAACGAACAGGTTTTATATCGCGTTCAGCAGGACAGGCTACCTGTCATGTATGTGAAACTGATGCGGGGCCCGGAGTTTGTGGGAGAGGAATACGGTAACGTGCTTGAGCAATTTGAAATTATCGCCAGAAAAACAGGCGTTACACATCTTCGTGAAGGCAGTCCGGACCTGGATGAAAAACTGGACTTATGGCATTCTCAATGGGCTGAATACCAGAAAACACATAAAAATCAATAAACCCGCATCTGAAAATTCAAACAAGCTTCAGTGCTCCATACGAAGGTGTCCTTTTTGTAATGGTGGAAATTGAAAAATAATCCTGATATGGGCGATCAATCCCGAAACGGTTGTCTTTTTATAGATCCCGGGCGTGGGAATGCTCCGATTTCAAGGTGATCTCCTTGCAGCAGCGGAGTCCGCCCGAATAGTGATGAAGCACTCCCATTTCCGGAATTGATTAACATATGTCTTGTTTATACAGAGTCATGCCATATATCTGACAATGCCTACTCTTGTTTGCTGAACAACACCGATCCCGGTATTTCAGCCTTGCTGATCCCCGGTCCTTCATATGAGATGTACATTTCCTGCCCGAGGGTGCTTTCAAAATACTGCACCTCCATATTATGCATCTCCTTCTGAAGATTCACATCACCGGATTCCTCAACAGGGCCATGGGTTCCGTCATTATCAACAATGGGAAGATCGCCAATGTAGATTTTTGTCCCGTCGTCCGAACGGGAATAAAATGTATACATACCATCCTGTGGGATGTCAATATAGCCCCTGAACCGGATGGCAAAATTGTCTTCCCTTGTATGTATTCCATGGATATCGAAATTGGGAACCGTCCCGCTTCTCACCGGAGTGATTGCTTCGAAATCCGGCAGGTATCTCCAGTCACCCTCGTAATAGGAATATTGAAGTCCTGGTTGGATATGGCTCACCTCAAGGGCCCTGATCAATTCTGAACGCTTGTGGCAATATGCCTTGCTGACCTCACTTTCATTACCTTTTGGATCAAAAGACCTGGCTTTGATAACAGTTGATCTTTCCAGGTAAAACGGACCCGTATAAGGAAAAGAATCTCCTGAGGGCTCTGTGCCATCCAGTGTATAATATATATTTGCCGCAGGAAAGATGGATTCGATGGTCACCAGGATGGAATCCCTGAACAGGGCATCATCTGTGGTGATCATTGGCGGCGGAAGCCTCAGCCAGTTATCTGTTTGACTTTCGCTGAAACCAATGTTTGAAAACCGCAGGACATATGGATCAGGCTGGGTAAACCTCATCAAAGGCAGATTCGCACAGGGCGTCATGTATACCTTCCCATTTGAATTCAAGGAGGCTTCAATCAATAACGGGATGGCTCCATTCTGCTGCCAGTCAGAGGTTATCGTCTGAGAAACAAAGGGTTGCCCTTTTGCATCCAGGTAAATATTGAGGCTGATCTGTTTTTCGGGAAACGGAAAAAGTTCGCGGTAATACATTAATACATATGGCCCGTATTGGATCCCGACCTCACTGGCATCCCCGGCCACTCGAGGCATGTCGCGCGATAGCAGGTTTCTTCTGGCCGGTATCTCATTGAAATCCATTGGATGGACACATACAACCTAAAATCGGTTTCATAGTTAATAACTATGTTGATAATTAAACTATAATCAACTTAATAACAATGATATAATATACTATATTCATC
>JAFGME010000111.1 GCA_016927695.1 Bacteroidales bacterium | reverse complement strand
TAGCGGTGTTCCCTGCACAGGGACATGAATAGACTGGTGTTTATTGAGGAAATGCATAACAAAATCAGGGTTTAACATATTCTTAACAATATATTCCCTCCCTGATTTGTTTAATTTATTGAGATAAAATACTTTTGAACCCGATTGGAAAAATGAAAGCATTTCTTAAAATAATATCGCTTTTTTTTGTTCCGCTTATCATACTGGCTACCGGCGGATTCGGTTTTTATCAGCATCAT
The DNA here is from genome assembly GCA_016927695.1 of Bacteroidales bacterium. Taxonomy (GTDB): domain Bacteria; phylum Bacteroidota; class Bacteroidia; order Bacteroidales; family JAFGHD01; genus JAFGHD01. The sequence continues at coordinate 3,628 of JAFGME010000111.1, read as the reverse complement.
TGCTATAAAACCGGTCAATCCGATTTTTCTGTTTTGTTTGAACAGATTAGATGTGACCATCATAAAAATTCCCTGAATCACGATGCACCCTGCAGTGCCTCAGACGCTTGCTGTTCACGGGGTGAAGCCCCTGAAACAAATGATCATCAGGGCAATTGCTGTGTTACTATAACAGAGTTTTTTAAAACAGATATTCCACAGCTAAAAAAGCCACACCTGAATTTCAGTTCTGAATCCTTTCATCTTCTGCCTGCATTTGAGGAAAGCGGAAATGCGGTTCCGGAGGAAGCAAAAGGCAGGCCAGCCAGAGCAGTGGATGACATACCCCCGCCTGTTTCCGGGAAAGAAATTCTCATATTTTTACATCAACTCCGTTTATCCGACCCTCCGGGTATGGCATAATATTCGGGTGCAGGGAGTCCGGCTTGAGCATCGTGCTTCCGTCGCATGAACCCGGATGCACTTATATAATCCTTTCTCATTTTCAAATATATGTCAAACAGGAGTTGTAATGAAAAATAAAATAAATTCAATATGTGTTGCATTACTTTTCATGATGCCTTTTTTCGGTTCTTCACAGGGAATAACCGGCATTGTGTACGAGTATGGCCAACATGGGGAGAAAACACCTTTGCCCGGGGTGAATGTTTACTGGTCAGGCACAACCAGCGGAACTGCAACCGGATCTGATGGTAAGTTTGCCATTGACCCATATTCTGAGGAAAATCACTTTCTGGTGGCAAGCTTTATCGGTTATCTGAACGATACAATTCATGTGCATGAACGTGAAGGTTTTATGGAAATTGTATTGACTCCGGGGCTTTCCCTCGATGAAGTGGTGGTTTCTGAAAGACAAAAAAGCACATACATATCACAGATTGATCCGGTTTATGTCCAAAACATCAGCAACCATGAATTATTCAGGGCAGCCTGCTGTAATCTGTCCGAAAGTTTTGAAACAAATGCCTCGGTGGATGTATCCTACAGTGATGCCGTTACAGGGGCCAAAAGGATTGATCTGCTCGGACTGCACGGGAAATATACCCAGATGATGACTGAGAACATACAGAACCTGCGGGGACTTTCATCCACTTTCGGACTTGGATACATTCCCGGTTCGTGGATGGAGTCGATACAGATATCTAAAGGCACCTCGTCAGTTGTGAACGGCTACGAATCGGTCACAGGCCAGATAAACGTTGAATACAAAAAGCCAGACAAAAGTGAGAGATTGTATCTGAACATGTATGGTAACAGCATAGGAAAACTGGAAGGAAATGCAAATGCTTCCGTCAGGCTCAATGATAAACTGAGCACGATGGTGTTCCTTCACGCCGAGGATTTTGCCAATAAGATCGACCACAACCACGACGGCTTTCTCGACCATCCGCTTATGTGGCAATACAATTTTTCAAACAGATGGAAATACGAGAGCGGGTATCATTCCGCCCAGCTTGGTTTTAATGTTATAGACGAAAGAAGAAATGGAGGGCAAACAGAATTCAATTCTGCTGAAAGTCCACTGAACCAGCCGTATTATGGCATAGAGATCAATACCAGGAGATATGAGATCTGGGGCAAGACAGGCTATATTTTCCCTGAAAGCCCTCATTCCAGCATCGGATTCGTGAATTCGCTCACCCTTTTCGACCAGGATTCGTATTACGGCCTGAACAATTATACGGGAGATGAACTGACCTATTACGGAAACCTGATCTTCCAGTCGGAAATGGGAAGTGAAAGGCACAAATACAGCGCGGGGGCCGGCTTTATGTATGATGAGACCGATGAGGTGCTGGCCGACAGCGCATTCAGCAGGATTGAAAAAGTGCCCGGGCTCTTTTTTCAGTACACTTATTCGAATGAGAAAAACCTGACCCTCCTGCTGGGCATGCGTGCCGATTTTCACAATTTTTACGGAACGTTTTACACTCCCAGGCTCCACCTGAAGTACAATGCCGCAGCTTCAACGGTAATCAGGGCTTCGGCGGGTAAAGGATACAGAACGGCAAACGTGATCGCGGAGAACAATTACCTGCTGGCAAGCTCCAGACAGCTTTCGGTTCTTGAATCGCCCCGGCAGGAAGAGGCCTGGAACTACGGTTTGAATGTTCTCAGGCATTTCGACCTGCTCGGCAGGGAGTTCAACATCAGCCTTGAATTTTACAGGACTGACTTTGTGAACCAGCTCGTTGTTGATCGCGACCGGTCTTTTGACAGACTATATGTGTACAACCTCAACGGCAGGTCGTTCTCCAACAGTTACCAGGCGGAGCTGAGCTGGGAAGTGATCCCCCGGCTGGATGCCACGCTGGCTTTCAGGGTGAACGATGTAAGGATGACGACCAACAGCGAGCTTCAAAGGGAGCCGCTTGTGAACAAATACAAGGGGCTGGTAAGTTTATCATACAAAACAGCGCCTCCCAGATGGCAGTTCGACCTCACCGGACAGATCAACGGTTCGGCCAGGATACCCTCCACGGAGGAACTTCCCGAAAAATACAGGCGGGATGAGAATTCCCCTGAATACGTGATCATCAACGTGCAGGTGAACCGGTTTTTTAAGAACTGGAGCGTTTACACAGGCGTGGAAAACCTTACAGGTTTCGTACAGGATGATCCCGTAATAGCTTCGGACGATCCTTTCGGTCCGTATTTCGACTCATCGATGATCTGGGGGCCTCTGACGGGGAGAAAGATTTACGCCGGTTTAAGATATACTATTGAATAACAAAAAAATGCAAGTATTATGAAAATCCTGGTGTCAGTTTTAATTATGGTTTTTGCCGGCTTTGGGGCCGCAACTGCACAGCAAAATGCTGACAATGAGAATGAAAAATTTGCAGAGGTTAAAATAAAGACCTCTTCGAAATGTAATATGTGCAAGGAACGGATCGAGACCGGCCTGGCCCTTGCCAAAGGTGTCAAAGAGGTTGAACTTGACCTGGAAAAGAATACCGTTACGGTGAAATACAGGAAGGATAAAACCGATGAGGACAGGATCAGGAAGGCGCTCACGAAAATCGGTTACGATGCCGATGATATGCCTGCAGATCAGAAGGCCCACGACCGCCTGCCCCTATGTTGCCAAAAGGATGCAGAACCTCATTAGAACCGAATTGGTTAATAAGGTTTCGGTTTGAAACTTTGAATGATTGTTCAGGACAGGTGGTTTCCCGGATAATTGCACACGGATGACACGGGTGTAGCTGAAATTCACGAATTTTATCCGTGGGCATTGGCTGCATCCGTGTCATCAGTGTTCTGTTTTATTTCTTTTACAGTTTGCCAGATCCACTGCTGATCTTGTTAGCTTTAATAGAATACATGGTTTACAATTCAAGACATTTGACAGATAAAAAAAGCCTGAACGGATTTGTTCAGGCATTTGCACTCATAAACAAGACTACCGGCTTTCCCGGTTTATTGAAGAAGGGTTAGCTTCACTATATTTTCTGCCGCGTAAAGCAGGATAAAGAACATTATCACCAGGATGATCATCACCACATTGGGATTCGCCTTCTTCGCGAAGAAGAACCTCACTCTGTCAAAATATTTCAACGCTATTTTCATACTTCTTTAAGCAGGACTTTCACACAAGATGAATATTTGCTGCATAAGGTTGCGT
>JAFGME010000110.1 GCA_016927695.1 Bacteroidales bacterium | reverse complement strand
GAAAAAATATCATTTTCCGCATCACTGCTTATCTTTCTTATCATTGCAGGATGGGTGTATCTTGAGATAAAAAAATCAGGCAAAAAATTTAAAGCAAGTCCTGAAAATTGAACAAAGTCCTCATCATAACCTATTACTGGCCCCCCAGCGGCGGGGCGGGGGTGCAACGGTGGCTTAAGTTCACCAAATACCTCCGGGAATTCGGCTGGGAGCCGGTCATCTTCACTCCTGAAAACCCTGAACCTCCGGCCTGGGACGAAAGTCTTCTGGCAGATGTGCCACAGGGTTTGCAGGTGATTAAACGGAAAATATGGGAACCCTATCACCTGTATAAGGTATTTACCGGCCGTAAAAAAGAGGATCATATTAAATCGGGTTTTCTCACTGAATCCAAAGGCCCGGGAATGGCCGAATCACTCTCGGTATGGATCAGGGGAAACCTGTTTATTCCGGATGCCAGAAAATACTGGATCAAACCATCGATGAAATTCCTTGTCCCCTGGCTCAGGGAAAACCCTGTCGACCTGGTCGCTACCAACGGCCCTCCCCACAGCATGCACCTGATAGGCCTGGGCATAAAAAAGAAACTCAACCTGCCCTGGTTTGCCGATTTCAGGGATCCCTGGACCGGCATTGATTTCTACGATCAGTTGAAACTTTCGTCCCGGGCCGACAAAAAACATAAACGTCTTGAGAAAGAGGTGCTGCTGAAAGCCGACAGAATTACCACCGTGAGCTGGTCATGGGCCAATGACATGGAGGCATTATGCAACAGGAAAATTGATGTGATCACCAACGGATTTGATGAAGATGATTTTACCCATTTACAAAAGAAGGCGGCGGATGGATTTGTCATAACCCATGTCGGCTCAATGAACAGGGACAGAAATCCTGTCGCCGTATGGCAGGTCATTGCAGATATGGTCAGGGAAAATGAGGATTTCAGGAAGCTGCTCAAAATCAGGTTTATCGGGTTCACCGACAATGCGGTCGGCGTTTCCCTCCAACAGTCGGGGCTTGAAAGTTTTGCCCAAAAGATCGGCTACCTTCCTCACAAAGAGGTGCTTGAAATGGCCTCAGCTTCATCACTGTTGTTGCTTCCCCTGAACAATACGCCAAATGTGAAAGGGATCATCCCCGGGAAAATTTTCGAATATCTTGCCCTTAAAATCCCGGTGTTTTGCATTGGCGATGTAAACGGCGACAGCGCCCGTATCATCCGCTCAACAGGTGCAGGCAGCATATCCGGATTTCAGGATAAAGCGGCCATGAGGAAAACGCTGGAAGACTTTTTCCACAAATATAAAAACGGCGAACTGGCAGCCTCATCCGAAGGAACCGGCCGGTACAGCCGTAAGAAAAAGACGGAAGAGCTGGCAGGGATTTTTAATGAAATGATACGACATGGTTAAGGTAGTGAACGTTGTGGGGGCGAGGCCTAATTTTGTGAAAATTGCCCCGCTGATGCATGAAATGGCCGGTTCAGAGAAACTGGAACCCTTCCTGCTGCATACAGGGCAGCATTATGATTATGCCATGTCGGAGAGTTTTTTCAAAGAACTGGAAATCCCTGAACCGGATGAATACTTAGGCGTCGGATCAGCTTCACAGGCAACACAGGTGGCTGAAATAATGAGACGTTTTGATGATTTTACCGACAAGTATAAACCCGGCGCCATCCTGGTGGTGGGCGACGTCAATTCTACCATGGCCTGCAGCCTTGTTGCCGTCAAAAAGGGAATTAAGATAATCCATGTTGAAGCAGGCATTCGCAGCCGCGACAGAAGCATGCCAGAAGAGATAAACAGGCTGGTGACCGACTCACTGACCGACCTGCTGTTGCCCCCTTCGCAGGATGCTGTCGACAATCTGTTACATGAGGGCCATCCCGCAGAAAAAATCCACCTTGTCGGTAATATTATGATTGACACCCTGATGAAGTTCAGACACAGGGTGAATGGATCCGGGATACTTCATGCCCTCGGACTTGAACCAGGAAACTTCGCACTTGTAACCATCCACAGGCCCTCGAATGTTGACAGCCCGGCCGGACTTCAGAATGTGGCAGGGATACTTGAGGATATTCAGTCTCAGATTAAAACGGTTTTCCCGGTGCATCCCAGGACAAGGCGGATGTTTAAGGAAGCCGGCATGGAGAAAATGTTGGCGGGCTTCCCCAACCTCATCCTTGCTGAACCACTCGGATATTTTGATTTCGGCAAGCTGGTGGCATCGTCGGCCTTTGTAGTGACCGACAGCGGAGGCATACAGGAAGAAACCACGGTTTACGGAATCCCCTGCATCACCCTTCGCGAAAATACGGAAAGACCCATCACCGTTACCCTTGGAACAAATGAGCTGGCAGGCAGGGACAGAGGTAAGGTGAATGAATTGGTGAAAAGGATACTTTCCGGCAACTGGAAAAAAGGCACAGTACCGGAATTGTGGGACGGAAAAACAGCCGCACGCATCACGGAAATACTTGAAAAATATCTTTGAAATATGTCGTTAGCTCAGTTTTTATGGATTAACTATCTCCGGATCAAACATCCTTCGTGCAGGATCAGGGCCGCCTCTGTTTCGCGCAATGTGAAACTGTCAAAAGGGGTTACCCTTGAATACGGCAGTCACGTACAGGCCTTTTCCATCGGGCGGTTCACCTATATCAACAAATACTGCCTCATTGATAAATACACCCTCTCCATCGGCAGTTTCTGCTCCATTGCCTACAATGCAAAGATCGGATTGGGAAGTCATCCGGTCGACTGGGTTTCCACACATCCTTTTGCATATAATAAAAAGTACGGATTTGTCACGGAGAATATTGAATTTGAACCGGAGAAAGCGCAAAGGACAGTGATCTGCAACGATGTCTGGATCGGAGCCAACTCCATTGTCCTGGCCGGTGTAAAAGTGGGTGACGGAGCCATCATAGGGGCAAATTCGCTGGTAACGAAAGATGTAGAGCCATACTCCATAGTTTACGGAAGTCCGGCTGAATTCCGCCGCTACCGCTTTAATGAGGAAACGCGTAAACAGCTTTTGGAGCTGAAGTGGTGGGATAAACCCGATGAATGGATCAGAAAAAACATTACAAAATTCAATGATCCGGCAAATCTGATAAACGCCATCCTGTCCGCTCAACCGCAGGAATAATTGTCCCGGTTGTTGTATCCCCTGATGCGCTCCAAAGCTGTCATGTGGTTTTTGCCGGAGTTTTGGTAATTTTGCAAAAGGTGAAAACAAAGAAAGTCATTATCGGTTTGTCGGGGGGCGTGGATTCCAGTGTGGCTGCCTGGTTGCTGCAGCAGCAAGGGTATGCTGTGGAAGGGCTCTTCATGATCAACTGGAAGGACAGCAGTGTAACTCTGTCGGGCGATTGCTCATGGGAGGAGGATGTAATCCTTGCCCGGTTGGTGGCTAAAAAGCTCGGCATTCCGCTGCATGTGGTCGATACCAGTGAGCAGTATCGCAAACGGATTGTGGATTACATGTTTCGTGAATATGAAAACGGTCGTACACCCAATCCGGATGTTTTGTGCAACAGGGAGATAAAATTCGATGTGTTTATTATAAAAGCAGGCGAACTGGGAGCAGATTTTTTTGCCACAGGGCATTACTGCCGAAAGGAAACCGTAAGAATTGCCGGAAAAGAAGTGTGCCGTCTTCTTGCAGGAGCGGATATAAACAAGGATCAAAGCTACTTCCTGTGCCAGCTTAACCAGTCACAGTTGAAAGATGCACTGTTTCCGGTGGGCCATCTGCTGAAGCCGGAGGTCAGGAAAATCGCTGCGGAACTGGATCTTGCCACCGCAGCAAGAAAAGATTCGCAGGGAATATGTTTCGTGGGAAAAGTGGATCTGCCCACCTTCCTGCAGCAGCAACTGAAACCAAAAAAAGGCGACATCATCGAAATACAACCCGGTTTCATACCCGATGAAGTTTCAATGGCTTCAAAGGCTGCCGGTGAACCCGAAAAGTTAGATATATTGTGCGGAGGCAGGGTGTTCATCCCTGAAAACGGAGTCAAAGTGGGAGAACACCAGGGGGCCTGGTACTTCACCGTGGGTCAGCGCAAGGGCCTCGATGTGGGAGGAACCCCCGAGCCTCTTTTTGTGATTGGCTCGGATACAGAAAACAATATCCTCTATGTTGGGCAGGGAAAAGACCATCCCGGCCTCTTCAGAAAAGGTCTTTTCATTGCGGATAAAGATATTCATTGGATCAGACCCGACCTTGCCATGCTTCCGGGTGAAAAGCGGCGATACCCGGCGCGGGTCCGTTACAGGCAGGCCCTTCAGGCAGCCACACTGTACCGTTATGAAAAGGGAATGTACATGGTTTTCGACGAGCCTCAGCGCGGGATCACCCCCGGGCAGTTCGCTGCCTGGTACGATGGAGACGAACTGTTGGGCTCCGGAGTGATCGGCTGACTTGTATAACTTTATAAATTTCTTTCTGCCAACATCTTGTCCCTGGCGGGACAGCCCCTTTGGGGGCGAAATATCGGCAGAAAGAGATGAAAGCGCCAGCCCGGCAGATTCCCACAAACCTGATCTGCTATGGCATAAGCTGATTGAAATTTCACTCCTTTACCGGCTTCACCTTTTCCAAAGCCGCCAGTCTTTTCAACAGGGGAGGGTGGCTGTAATAAAAGAAAACATATGCCGGGTGGGGGCGCAGGTTGCTCAGGTGGTTCACCGAAAGTTTTTTAAGGGCATCCGCAAGGGCTCCGGGATCAGAATTTATGGCGGCAAAGCGGTCGGCTGCATATTCATGGGCCCTGGACACGGCATTCATGATCAGCCCGAGTAAAGTCGAAAGAGGGCTGTACAACAGCCCGAAAGCAAGCAATCCCATGTGAAAACCTGCCTTTTCGGCGCCCAGAGCTTCGGATAATACGGGATTCCCGATAAAAATGCCCAGGACAAACAACATCACCCCTGTCTGAACCAGTGACAGAATGGCGCCCGTTGTGGTGTGCTTTTTCCTGTAATGTCCTACCTCATGTGCCAGGACTGCCACCAGCTCAGGAACCGTATGATCCTTGATCAGGGTGTCAAATAATACGATCCGCTTTTTGGAACCCAGGCCTGTGAAATAGGCATTGGCCCTGGTGGATCGTTTCGAGCCGTCCATGACGTAAATATTCTTTAGCCTGAAACCCGTTTTCTTCGAGAATTCCTCAATGGCCGATCTCAATTCCCCTTCTTCCAGAGGCGTTTGTTTATTAAAAAGGGGCACGATCAGGTTGGAATAGAACATCGTCATGAAAACAGTGAAAGTCCCTATGGCAGCCCATGCGATAAGCCAAAACCATTCTCCGGCCGATTCATAAATCCAGACGATGAGGGCCAGCAGCCCGCCCCCGATGATCAGCGCCAGCAACCATCCTTTCAGTTTATCCAGGGTGAAAGTTTTTGACGTGGTTTTGTTAAATCCGAACCTCTCTTCGATCACGAAGGTACTGTACACAGAAAAAGGCGTTGCCAGCAGGTCGGCGGCAAATCCCAGAATCCCGAAGAAAAGCAGGGGCATCAGGATGCTGTGTTCGGTGACCTGCCTTACAAGTCCGTCAATCCATGCAAAACCGCCTGCCAGGAGCATGGTCAGCATCAACGCTAAACTAAAGGTGGATGTCAGGGTGGAAAACCGGGTGGTTACTCTTTCATACTCCTGTGATTTCTCATATTTCTGCTCTTCGTAAATGCCTTTCAGTTCAGCGGGAAGCCGGTTGCTCCACCGTGTGCTGTTCAGGTAATCGAGCAGCCTCTCTGCCAGATAGTCGAATATGATGATGCCTGTGATAATCAGAAAAAGGGTATGCGCCATCGTTGATTTCCATTATATCTAATGTGCAAAAGTAGAAAAGATATCAGAAGGCGCTCCTTAATGCGGCAGGTTTTCTGCAAATATGATACAATACTTTTCATAAGCCGTAATCGCAGGGAAACAGAGCTGTTTCTGTATTTTTCACTGGCGGAGGACATATCTTCCGGATTTTAACGTCAGGTGTACTCCGGGAAAAACGCATGAAGATGATTGTTGCGGCTGAAAATTTATCCCTAATATTATGCTCATAACATTTTTTAACCCATTTTTGCCTGAACAAACTGAGGTGATTTATGTTTTAATCACAAATGATTACATCGAAAATAAATATCCTGCTCATCGTTTGGATGGCATGTTTTCCCCTCGCTAAAGCATTAGCCGAAGGGGATGAAGAAGGGAACCGGCTGAAGGGCCGGATTGAGGGGACCATACTTGATGCTGCCACCGGCATGCCCATGGAGTATGTCAATATCATCCTTTTCAGCGTTTCCGATTCATCTATGGTCACCGGAAGCATTACGCACGCCGACGGTTCTTTCATTCTTGAGGATATCCCTTTCGGAAACTATTATCTCACCATTGAATTCATTGGTTTTCTGAAGAGGTACCACAATGGCCTCGTGCTGGACGAAAAACACCGGAAAATCAACCTTGGAAATCTATCCATCGGAATGAATGCCATCGAGCTTCAGGGAGCCGAAGTGACGGCTGAAAAGATGGCTGTGGAATACAAGGTCGACCGCAAAGTGATCAATGTAACACAGGATCTTGACGTGGCCGGGGCTTCAGCAATTGATGTGCTTGAGAAAACACCTTCGGTAAAGGTGGATATCGACGGCAATGTATCTCTCAGGGGGAGTTCCAACTTCAAAGTATATGTTGACGGAAAACCTTCCATACTGGAAAGTTCGGAGATACTGCAACAAATACCGGCCGGATCCATTCAAAATATAGAAATCATCACAAACCCTTCAGTGAAATTTGATCCTGACGGAACTGCCGGGATCATCAACATCAACCTTAAAAAAGAAAAAATAGAAGGACTCAGCGGTTTGATCAACGCTTCAGCAGGAACCGGTGATAAATACAGCTCCGACATTTTCCTGAATTATCAGGCTAAAACTTTCAGCGCATTCGGCAGCATCACATGGAGAGACTGGCGCCACACAGGCAAGGGGGAAGAATTCAGGGAAACATACAATTCAGATACCGTGTTTTACAGGGAGTCTGCCACCCGGGGTGCAAGATTGCACAGCGGCCTTTCTTTCAGGGGAGGCATTGACTACTACCTCACAGGTTCATCCACCCTGTCAGTCGGTGGGGAATACGGGAATTCCGCCTTTGGGATGGACAGGTTAAATTCCGTACATGAGTATTCAATTCCCGGAAGCGCTCAGGAATATTATTCTGATGACAACATGTTCCGTTGGGACCGCCACTATTACAGCCTCAGTTCCGATTATGTGAAAAGGTTTGCCCCAGGCAACCATAACCTTAAAGTTTCCGGCTTTTTCTCCAACAGGGATGCAGAAGAGAGGCAGGACAAAAAAGAAATCTATACAGATGCAGACTGGAATCCGTTGCCCGTTGCACCTTTCCTGCTCCGCTCCTCAGAAACAGGCCCCGGCAGGGAATACCGCCTGGAAGCGGACTATGTGAGGCCGGCCGGGGAAAAGGGAATTGTGGAAACAGGCCTTCAGGTAAGGATCGACGATGACAGGGAAGAATATACTGTAGAACATTTTGATTATGACCGGAATACCTGGACAGCAGATGACCAATACACCATGTCATCTCATTTTAACAGGAATATATATGCCGCATACGTTTTGTATGCCAACCAGATCCATGATTTTGAATATAAGTTCGGCCTGAGGGGGGAATACACCTACAGGACTACCGAAATAGAGAACACAGAGGAAAGTGTCACAATCGACAGGCCTGACTATTTCCCTTCGGTTCATCTTTCAAGAAAGTTGGGGGATAAGAACCAGTTCATGGCAAGTTACAGCCGCAGGATTGAAAGGCCCAGAGGTTATTTTCTTGAACCCAATGAAACCTACATTGATGAAACCACAAGACGAGCAGGAAACCCTGAACTGCTGCCCGAATATACAAGTTCATGGGAAATCGGATATCTCAGGACCCTGCCCGGCGGTAATTTTTCTGCCGATTTTTACTACAGAAACACCCGGAATACCATTTCAAGATTTCAAACCTACAACCAGGAAACCGGAATCATGTACTACACCTTCGACAACCTGAACCACGAGGAAGCATTGGGGATGGAGGCCACAGTACTTGCCGATGTGACGAAATGGCTTAATCTGAACCTCTCGGCTACTTATTATTATTACAGTCTGGAAGACAGGACTTCTGCCGAAGCCGGCAGAGCTACAAGCAACAATTGGGACAGCAGGGCCATTGCCATATTCAAATACAGGCAAAACACCAGGTTTCAGATCAACATGAACTTTGAAAGCCCCACTGTTACGGCACAGGGGAAAGCAGAAAGCTCCTGGTCCACCGATATCACACTGCGGCAGGAGCTGTTCAGAAAGAAGTTCAGCATGACCCTCAAAATGTCCGACATTTTTGAAACACGCAAAAGGGAGTACACTTCACGGGGAGAGGGTTTTTACGTGTATGAGTTCCGCAAACCCGAATCACGGGTTGTGACCTTAACACTTTCGTACAGAATCAACAATTTCAAACAAAAACCACCGGTGGCAAGGGAAGCCGAGATAGATGGCGATATGTAAACCATTTTGACTATATTTGCTTTGTCGTTTAACCGGCAAGTATGAAATTACACTTCTCAATTATTATTGGATTGATGCTGGCGTCTGCTGCAAAGCCACAGGAAGCAGCTGATTCCTTGCTGAATAACAGGAACGGTCTTCTGGAAGATTACACCTCATTCAAAAGCAGGATGAAAGAACGCACCTGGCTCAATGTAGTGGATATGAACCTGCGGGCTGAAAAAATCATCGAGACCGATAACCACCTGATCAAAAACCTGCTCCAACGAAATTATGAAAGCGAAAGGGAATTTAATCTGCAACTTGAATCCCTGTCCGACAGCCTGCAAGTTCTTCAAAACGAGAATAAAGCGCTGGGAAACCAATCTGCAGGTCTGGAGCAAATCAAAATCATCCTGTGGGCATCTCTGGCATTGTCACTGGCCATCATGACCCTCTTCCTGGTCCTGTTCATCGTGAATTATCAAAAACATGGTAGATACAGGCGTATAGCCGAAAAGGCAGATGCCATAAACCACGGATTGCAAAAGGAAATAATATTGCTTCAGGATAATATCGCGGCGAAGGCAGAGGTGATCAGAAACAATGATGCAAGGCTTAAAGCCGAAATGGATGCCATGCACAGCGACCTTGAAAAAAGCCGGGAAACGGCAGACCGGATGCAAACGGAAAGTTACGGGCTCTTGAAAAAATCGGAATTGTTGCAGGATAAGATCAGGGAAATGGAGGAAAACACCCGTCAGGAAAAACTGATCAGGGAAGAGATGGAACGCAGGATCAATGTTTTGATTGATCAGCTCAGGCAAAAGCTGGTTTGACCGTCACCAGACCCGGCAGGCCTGCCCTTTCAGATACTCACCCTCCGGGAAAGCAGTCATCACAGGGTGATCCGCCGACTGTTGAAATTTTTTAATGATCTGTATCTCCCTTCCTGCATCGAGGGCGGCGGCCCTGACAATGTCGGAAAAAATATCCGGGGTGATGTGGCCGGAACAGGAAAAGGTCAGTAAAATTCCCCCTCTGCTGAGTAATTTCATTGCCAGCAGGTTGATGTCCTTGTAGCCGCGTATGGCGCCCTGTAGCCGGCTTCGCGATTCGGCAAACCTGGGCGGGTCTAAAATGATCATGTCAAAAGTCTTTCCCGCATCCCGGTATTTTCTGAGGGCCATGAACACGTCGTCCTGCACAATGGAAAAGGATTCCTGCACAAATCCGTTAAGAATAAAGTTCTTTTGCCCCAGGGCATTGCATTCGGCGGAAGTTTCTATGTTGGTCACATACCCGGCCCCTCCTTTCAGGGCCGCTATTCCAAAACCTCCGGTGTAGGAAAAACAGTTCAGCGTGTCGAGGCCGCCGGCAGAAGTAGTCACCCATTCCCTGCTTTCTCTCTGGTCCAGATAGAAACCTGTTTTATGTCCCTGTCTGATATCCACAAAATAACTGAGGCCGTTTTCCTGAATGGTGATCAGTTCCGGAGGTTCCTTTCCCGCCAGCAAGCCTTTGCGCAATGGCAGACCTTCCTTTTCACGCACCTGGATATCGGAACGCTCATAAACACTTTCCGGATACATTTCTTCCACAATGGCGCCGATTATCTTCTCCCTGTTGTATTCCGTGCCTGCCGAAAGGAACTGGCAAACCACACAACCTGCATATTGGTCGGCAATCAAACCCGGCAGGCCGTCCGACTCGGAAAAAACCATCCTGAAAGCATCTGTTGTTTTATCAATGCTTTGTTTGCTCCTTCGCTGCAAAGCCTCCCTGATACGTGCATGAAAAAACATATCATTTACAGGCTGACCGGCGCCTCCCCACATACGCACCCGGATCTGGGAATGCAGTGAAACAGCCCCGTAACCCAGAATTTGGCCGCTATGGCTTATGACTTCAACCGTTTCACCATTCGTGACAACCCCCTCGGTTTTGTCCACTGCTCCGGAAAATATCCAGGGATGTCCGCGGAGGATCGAAATCTCCTTTCCCCTCTTTAGCCTTACTTTTCCCATTTTTCCCTGTGAGGAGGTTCCTTTCAGGATTGCATAACGGATTCTACCTCAGCTATTGTTTTGGGAATAGGTTTCCCTAATACCCTGAAACCCGACTCAGTCACCCACACATCGTCCTCGATCCGGATTCCGCCAAAATCCCTAAAGGTTTCCACCTTTTCATAGTTTATGAACTCTTTGAATTTCCCTTCCGCTTTCCATTTATCGATAAGGGCCGGGATGAAATATATGCCCGGTTCAATGGTAAAGACAAAGCCGGGTTTCAGTCTGCGGCCCAGCCTGAGAAATGCGGTTCCGAAGTGGCTGCTCCTTTTGACCTCTTCATCATAACCCACGTAGTTCTCACCCAATCCTTCCATATCGTGAACGTCAAGGCCCAGCATGTGCCCTAATCCGTGGGGGAAAAACATAGTATGGGCCCCCAGGCTGACCGCTTCGGCAGGATCTCCCTTCATCAATCCGAGACCGGTAAGGCCGGAAGCGATGGCGGTGGCTGCCAGCATGTGCAGTTCACTGTTCGTAACTCCCGGTTTCACCCCTTCAATGGCTTTCATGTTGGCGCTCAGCACAACCTCGTAAATATCCCTTTGCCGCGGGTTGAATTTCCCGCCCACGGGCACCGTTCTTGTGATATCGCTGGCATAATGCATCGGCGTTTCAGCCCCGGCATCCACCACAAGCATCCTCCCTTCCCTCAGGGTATTGCCATGATAATGATTGTGCAGCGTTTCACCGTGTATGCTCAGGATAACCGGAAATGAAACAGGCCCGCCCCTTGACAGGGATATCCCCTCAATGGCGCCGGCAATTTCCCTTTCGATTATGCCCGGCTTCGCCATCTTCATGGCGGTGGTATGCATCTCCCAGGCGATGTCAACAGCCTTTTCAATTTCAACGATCTCCACATCCTCCTTCACCGACCTGAGTTTGACAATGCCCCTGATAAGCTCTTCCGAAACATTGGCCCGGATTTCCGAGAAAGGTATATGAAGCAGGGTCTCCAACTGCATATAAGTTTCACCGCGGTAGGGAGGCACAAAATGTATCCTGCGCCCTTTCTGGACAGCCTCCTTCAGCACCCTGGTCAGATCCGCCAGCGGCGCTGTGTTTCTGATCCCTGCTTTGGCGGCCCGCTCCTTTATCAGGGGTTGCGGACCCATCCAGATGATGTCGTCGAGATCAACATTATCTCCGAAAATATAATCCTTCCCTTCGTCAATATCCATCACTCCTGCCAGGTCAGGATGGTCGAGCCCGAAAAAATACAGGAAATTGCTGTCCTGTCTGAAATGATAAGTGTTGGCAGGATAGTTAAAAGACACTTCCGGATTTCCCAGTATCAATACCAGGCCCCCGCTGATCTCTTTTCCCAGCCTCTGCCTGCGGCTTTCATAAACTGATGGTGCAAACATTTTTTCTGTTTTAAATTTTTTCAAAAAGCTAAATTATTAATTTATCGCCAATCCGGAAAATTTTTATTATATTTGGCAAAAAAGAAAGCAAATGATATCAATTATTGTAATTTGTGTTCATTTCCTTTCATATTGCAAATGAAGATCAGAAAACCATACGTTGCCGGAAGGTTCTATCCCTCCGGGGCTGCTGAGATCAAAAAACAGCTTGCAGGCCTTGTTGAGGAAGAAAGAAAGAACATCAGGTACGATTTATGCAACACCGGATTCACGGGCGGTGTTGTGCCCCATGCCGGATATATGTTCTCTGCCCGGCAGGCAATCCACTTTTTTGAGATACTTCGCGTGTGCGGAAAACGATTCGACACTTTTTTCATCCTCAACCCAAATCATACCGGTATTGGAAAAGAAATTGAAATGGATGGCAACGACCTTTGGGAAACTCCCCTGGGGCAGGTTGAAACCGACAGGGACTTTTATCCATTGGAAGGAACTACTGAATCCACCGAAGCCCAGCGGCATGAACACTCCGGCGAAGTGATGCTGCCCATGCTTCAGTATTTCCTTGATTATCCTTTCAGGATCGTTCCCATCACCCTCTCAAGGCAGAACCCTGAGAATGCAGTGGCTGTGGCCCGTGCTGTGTATGAAGCCAATTTAAAGCTTAAAAAGAAAATATGCATCATCGCATCTTCTGATTTTTCCCACTTCCTTTCTCCCGAAGAGGGCAGAATGAAAGATCAGCTTGTGGTGGACGAAATCCTGAAGTTCAACAGCCGTGGGGTTTATGAAATCATCAGGCAAAACAACATCTCTGTCTGCGGTTTCGGGCCCATCATGGCCCTCATGGAATACACCCTTTTACATCCGGGAACCGCTGTTGCCGAAATCCTGAAAAGGGGCCATTCCGGGGAGGTCATCCCCTCTTCTGATGTGGTGGATTACATTTCAATGCTTTTTTATAATCAAAAACAAACCAAATAAACGATATGCCATGCGTGAACAAATTAAACTCGACAGCCTCGACAGAAGGATACTGACCATCCTCTCGTCCAATGCACGTATGCCCTACCTTGAAGTGGCACGCACCTGCGGGGTTTCCGGGGCTGCCATCCACCAAAGAGTCCAGAAGATGGTAGAGGACGGGGTTATCAGGGGGTCAAGCCTCGACATCGACCCTGAAAAACTGGGCTATGGCACCTGTGCCTATGTGGGAATACAAATCAACCTTACCAGTGACACCACTCATGATGAGGTTTTTAAAAAAATCAAACAGATACCTGAAATTGTCGAATGTCATCACATCACCGGCAAATACTCCCTGCTGGCAAAGATTTTTACCAGAAACAATGAACACCTGAAATCAATCCTGGTGGAAAAAATCCAATCGATCTTCGAAATCACCGGCACGGAAACCTTTATCTCCCTCCAGGAGGGGTTTACAAGAAAACTTAAAGCAGAATAGTACAATACTTAAATGATGAAAATGATCTTACGTAAAACCTCTATCCTTTTATGGATCTGGGTCTTTCTGCTTTCATTGGCAGGCAACACACAGACATCGAAGGATTATGAAGCCCTTGACGGTAAAATTTCAGAAGCCGTGGAACTTTTTAAAATTCCCGGCGCTGCAGTGGGCATCGTTAAAAACGGCTCGGTAGTATTCGCCTCCGGATACGGTTTAACGGATGCAACCGCCACTGAAGTAGTGGATGCCCGCACATCCTTTGGCATTGCCTCCTGTTCCAAAGCGTTTACAGCCGCCGCTATTGCAATTTTAGTGGATGAAGGCATGCTGGCATGGGATGACAAGGTAATTGATTACCTGCCTGATTTTCTTCTATTTGATCCATACATCACACGGGAACTTACCGTCCGCGACCTCCTCTGCCACCGCTCCGGGTACCAGACTTTCGACGGGGATTTGCTTTGGTACGGAACTTCATACAGCCGGAAAGAGGTGCTGCAACGTTTCCGGCACAGGGAAAACCCTTACAGCATGAGGGCCAGGTTCGGATACTCCAACATCATGTTCATTGCGGCAGGTGAAGTAATAGAAGCCGTTACCGGAAAAACATGGGATGAATTTCTGGAAGAGAGAATATTCATACCTCTTGAATTTGAAAACACAACCACAAGCAATAAAGGTTTCAGCCCCGGAATGAATGTGGCTCTTCCCCATCATGAAGGAAAACCTATGGATTTTATCCGTTATGACAACGCAGGGCCGGCCGCATCGATCAATTCATCGGTCAACGACCTCCTGAAATGGATACAACTGATGTTAGGAAAAGGCGCTTTTCATGATAAAAAGATATTCTCTGCCGCACAGTATTACACGCTGACCTCCATGCAAATGCCGTTGAACGGAGGCAGGGGTGAAACAAAGAATGCCACCCATTTCTTTGGCTATGGCCTCGGTTGGTTTTTATCCGATGATGCAGGAAGAAAAGTGATTGAGCACGGCGGCGGCCTTCCCGGTTTCCATTCCAAGGTGGTTTTTGTACCGGAAGATTCACTTGGCTTCGTCATTCTTGCCAGTGAACTGTCGGGTTTTGTAGATGCCGTAGCAGAATTGATCCTCAATGCCTTTTTCAGGCCCGGAGAGGATGAGAATACGCTGCAGACGTATTATCAAAACCATGAAGCCTATCTGTCCAGGCAGGAAGCTGCAAGGGAAGAAAAGGCCTCGGCCAGGGCGCCCGGGACAAAGCCCTCACTTGAACTCGCAGACTATGCAGGCGCCTGGGAAGATAAAATGTACGGGATGGCAGAGATATCGGTTAGCCCGGAAGGACTCCGCATCATCCTCGCCCCGGCGGCGGAACTGTTCACCGCCACCCTTGAACACTGGCACTTCGATACCTTCAGGTTCAGGTTCAATGATCCGTTTCTGCCTGAAGGATACCTGACATTCTATCTCAACAGTGAAGGCCATCCGGAGCATTTTACCATTGACCTGGAAAATCCTGATTTTCACTTTTATAAACTTAAGTTTGAAAAACAGGAATAACAGAATGATGAGGTACAATAATTGTTTTGTGTACCTTTACATCACAAATCACAGAGTATGAAGCCATCCATTCTTCTCCTTTTACTGACCGCCCTGTTTCTTGCGGGGCAAACTGTTTTCAGTCAGGATCAAATCTATAAAAGGAACAACGATAGTATCCTATGTAAAGTGAAAGAGGTTGGAACAGAAGACATTAAATATTCGTTACCCGGGTATCCCGAAGATCTTGTGTTTTCCATTGACAGGGAGAAAGTGCTGAAGATCGTGTTTGAGAACGGAAAGGAAATGGTCTTTGAAAAGGAGATGATCAACCCTGAGAATTACGCTGACAATAAGAAAAATGCTTTCAAGGTCGACTTCCTCTCCCCGCTTACCGGCAACACAACCTTCTGGTACGAAAGAAGCCTTAAGCCGGGAAGCAGCCTCGAAGCGGCGCTGGGCATCATAGGGCTGGGTGTTGACCCGGATAATAACAACCCACGCGGCGCCTTTTTCAAATTCGGTTACAAGGCCATCCGCCGCCCTGATTTTTACCTGAAAGGAATGAGATATGCCCATATCCTGAAAGGCGCATACATCAGGCCGGAGATATCGGTGGGGTATTACTCTCTTTCCATAAACGAAGATTATTACTACTATTATTACGACAGGAAAAAGGTAAGAAAAGAGTATTTTGCCATGGCCCTGCATCTGAATTTTGGCAAACAATGGGTCTTTAACAACAGCCTGCTTGTTGACTGGTTTGCCGGGGTGGGATACGGCTTCGACAGCGAAGGGGAAGGAAGGTACCATTTTGGCTGGGCCTCCGCCGACCGGAGCCTCCCTGTCAGCGGAACCGCCGGACTGAAAGTGGGGTTCCTGTTTGACTAAGGCAGGACATTCCCTGTACAGGCTTTCCGCCATTTTCCTTTCATGACTTACTCAGCCATTCTGATATTTCAATGTGTCATTTTCCACAGTACATTGCCTGAGATTTACTACTTTTACCCCCGATAAAAATATCCGGATGAAAAGGTTTTTGAGATTTGTATTGAAGCTATTCCTTTGGATTATCCTGGCAGGCCTTATCTATTACGCCGTTCTTTACATCACCTGCCCGGTGTACCGGTTTGCTGAACCGTCGCCTTTCCGGGGAGATAAACTGTACAATCCGTATCAGAACATGAATCCTTCCCACTGGAGAAAGGCCAACTTCCAGGTGCAGTCGAAAGCCTGGGGCGGCATCACCGATGGAAGAAAAAACACCAATGAGGAGATCGAAAGGGTGTATAAAAACCTCGGATACGACATCATTGCCACCTCCGACTACCAGAAAATAAACTACTACAAAAGCGATCAACCCTCCTTCATCCCCGTTTACGAACACGGCTACAACATCCGGAAAGTCCACCAGGTACTGATCGGCTCCGGCAAAGTGCTGTGGCGTGACTTTCCCTTTTTTCAGAACCTTCATAACAAACAGAGAACACTCAACCTGCTCAGGGATGAAAATGACATCATTGTGATCGCCCATCCCAATTTCGAAAAGGGCTACAAACCCAAAGACATGAAATACCTTGCCAATTATGATGCCATCGAAGCGTTGAACTATTTCCGGCGTTCGTTTGAACACTGGGATACCGCCCTTTCATCCGGAAACTTTGTGACCATCATCGGCAATGACGATGTGCACGACATTTCCAATCCGGATGAGGTGGGTCAGTACATGACCTTCATCAACGCACCTGATGTGAACCGTGCCAACGTTACCGATGCCATCAGGAAAGGCAATTCCTTCGGGGTGTATGTGTACAGGCAGGTGGGAGAAACCATGGAAAACAAAATCATCAAAGCGGCTAAGATTCCCCGGCTGCAAAATGTGCGGGTTTCCGGCGACACCCTTCTCGTAAATGTGAGCGACACAGCTTCAAAGATCCTGTTCATTGGGCAAAATGGCATACAGAAATCAATGCTGGAAAACACTGCCTCCGCTTTCTGTGTTTTCAGCAGGCAGGACACCTATATCAGGGCAGAGATCCACTTTCCGGGAGAAGTGGTTTTTTATCTTAATCCCGTCTGCCGGTACGAAGGCAACTTCCCTGCAAAAATACCCGTACCCGGCATCCACCTGTACAAAACATGGCTGTTGAGGATACTGGGATTTGCCAGCCTTATCTTCATTGTGTTAAACATTGTTATTCTCCGGCAAAGGCTCAGGAAGAAATAGAAAATCCCTATGGAGAACAAGCCGCTCATCCGCAACATCGTTTACCTCAACCTGGCCGTTTCACTGATAATGAGAGCTATACTGGCGGCAACCGTGGAACTGGGAAACGATGAGGCCTATTACAGGATGTATGCCCTATACCCTGACCTGAGCCATTTCGACCATCCGCCCATGGTGGGGTACATCATCCAGCTTTTCAGTCTTAACCTGCTGTTTGACAGCGAGTTCTTCCTCCGGTTTGGACCTGTTGTGATGGGTACAATAAACACCTGGCTGATGTTTGTTCTTGGGAAAAAGATAAAAAATGAAACGGCAGGATTATATGCTTCACTGCTCTATTCTTCATCCATTTACTTTTTCGTGATTGCGGGCACTTTTATCTTGCCCGACACCCCGCTGGTATTATTCTGGCTGCTGGCGCTCTGTTTCTTTATCGATGCCCTGGGTGATAACCGCCTGGATAAAAATGCCAAAAAAGCAATGATATATGCGGGAACGGCTGTAGGACTCGGTCTGCTTTCGAAGTACACGGCTGCTTTTTTATGGCTGGGAGCCGCCGAATATATTTTGATCTACAGGAAGGACTGGCTGAAGGAGCCTGTGTTGTATTTGTCTGCAGCCATAAGTATTGTTTTGTTTTCACCGGTCATCCTCTGGAATGTCCGGCAGGGTTTTGCCGGATTGCTTTACCACCAGGACCGGGTTTCGCTGCTCAGTTCGGGGATAAAGGCAGATTACATTATTCTGGAACTTCTGGGTGAGATACTCTATCACAACCCTGTGAACCTCTTTCTCATTGTTGCGGCCCTGACTGCCTTTCTGCGAAAAAATAAATTCATACACGGCCATACGGCAACACTGATCCTGTTTCAGTCAATACCCATCATCCTGATTTTTATTTCCATTTCCCTTTTCAGGAGAACCCTCCCCCACTGGAACGGGCCCGGATACGCCGGACTGATCCTCCTTGCAGCCTCTTTTCTGGCTGATAGAAATGCAGGTGCTTTTAGAATTCCTGCCATGATAAAATACTCCCTGACCGTGCTTCTGTTTATGGTTGCAGTAAGCTTTACACAGATTAAACTTGGCTTCATTCCATTGGATACACAAGAGAACATCTCTCCCGACAGATTGGGGAAAAGAGATCTTTCTTTAGACCTCTATGGCTGGAAGCAGCTTGGGGAAAAAACCTGCAGTATCATTGCAGGTGATGCGAGGGCAAACGGCACAAAAGAAACCCCTGTAATCATAACATACCGGTGGTTCCCTGCCGCCAACCTGGATTATTATGCCTGCCGCACCGGGGAATGTACCGTGATCACCATCGGGCAACTAAAAGACACCCACAAATTTGAAGAGATATCACGGCAGCGTAACAGCCTGGGGATGGGAATGGATGTGTATTACCTGACCACCAGCCGGGATTACCGAACCCCGGAAAAGCCATATCATTCCTATTTTGATGATTTTGAGTTTCTTGATACCGTTAAAGTGTACCGGCAGGGAAGGCATGTGATGAACGGATTTGTTTACAAGTGCATCCATCTGAAAGTGATGCCCGGATACCTGCAGGAAATGACCGGCCGTTAATCTCCTTTGAGCCTTGAGTGCATTCTGAATATCTGATTGTCTTTCCTGGCCTGCCATCCGGAACCTGAAATACCGGAAAGCATGTTGCCTTCTCCTGCTCGTAATCGTTGTCGTTGTCGTAATCGAATGATCCGGCAGGATGTACCAGATTCTGCCCGGCCAATTTATCGCAGAGTTCCGCAGAGGTTCTTCAATGAGTTTCGCAGAGTGTGATAAATTGCAACTCTCGAATCCGGTCTCCTTGCCCTGAGCGTTGTCGTTGTCATAATCGTTTTCCCAATCTTTTTCGTTATCCACCAAATCATCCCTCCGGGATGGGGGGAATAATTGCCATGAATGCACCCCTGTCTGCCGGGCATGCGACAGGCAGGAATGAAAGACGGATGGAATTCATGTTGTTTTTTCCTTTGCTACCGGTATTTTGCCCCTGACGGGGCAAGGAATAAATGTCTGAAAATCATGCAGGAAATTCTTAAATTTATACCTTTCCACCTGCTGCAACAATAAGCAAACATACATTAGAGATCAAAAAATACGAAGGCTTTATTGGTTACAGCTTACGATTATGACACCTGCAAATATATCAACGCTATGCAGGTATCAACTGTGTTTGTATTACTTTGTTAAGCGATGCGATGACAAACGTATGCAGTTTGCCCTGCAGCGTCCGGAACCACCATCAGAACTGTTGATTAATAATTCCGGTTTCATCACCGCCGTTCGTTCTGAAGTTTGCTATCCGGTTACGCATGATTTCATAACCAGGAAGAACTATGTTTAACCGCTCCTATTCTTTCCAGGGATCCGGGATTCTTTCATGATGGTTACAAAATTATGAAAGTAATTAACGCTTCTCAGTGAGGGGGTAACTCGTTACATAAAAAATATCCCTGCCCGCATTTAATATAACAAACCAGTCAGTAGCAAACTGCAATGCAGGCCGTGCATCACTAATCGTGAATGTAATGATAATACAAAATACCCAAAATGGAAAAAATGATGATCATAATAATCACGGTGATCTGAAACTGAATGATGGAACGGCTCTTGGCCTTTCTCTCATTCTCATCGGCAATCTTCTTAAGCAGGTGCCTGATCCTTATGAATGCAGTATCGCCTTTTACGATGTAGTCGTAAGCGCCATTGCGCATAGTGTTTACCGCAATGTTTACATCATCGGATGCGGTGAGGAAAATTACCTGCGTAAAAGGGTACTTCTTTTTAATCTCCTTTAAAACATCAAGGCCTGTCAGCTCTTTTTCCAGCCAGTAATCAAGAAATGCTATGTCAGGCTTTTCATTCAGGTTGGCGAGGGCTTCCTTTCCCGTGGTAAAGGTTTTGATACTTGTATAACCCAGCTTTTCCAGTTCTTTTGTAATAAGGCTCAGGTAAACCGCATTGTCTTCAACAACAAAAATTGTTTCTGACATAGGTCGTTTCATAACTTCAAAGGTTGGTT
>JAFGME010000109.1 GCA_016927695.1 Bacteroidales bacterium | reverse complement strand
GGCCCATGATGGCCACAATTTCACCTGATGTGACAGTTTCTTTGGTCTTTTCTTTTCCCAGGCCTTCAAAAAGGTAAAGTTCTTTCACCGCCGATTTATGAATAATACCGTTCCTTTGAATGACAGAAACCTGGTCGCCCATTTTTATGGTTCCACGGTGCACTTTTCCCACTGCAATCCTGCCTGTGTATGAGCTGTAGTCCAATGAGCTGATCTGCATTTGCAATGTACCCGGATTTTCTTCCGCAGGGTCGAAATATTCAAGTATCGTGTCAAGCAGATAGGCCACGTCATGGGTAGGGGTATGCCATACAGGGCCCATCCACCCTTGTTTGGAAGATCCGTAAACAGTGGGAAACCCGAGCTGTTCGTCATTGGCATCCAGTGATAACATCAGCTCATAAACGAGTTCCCCCACCTCTTCAGGGTCGCAGTTGGGTTTATCCACTTTATTGATCACCAGGATGGGTTTTAAACCCAGCGCCAGCGCTTTCTGCAGTACGAAGCGCGTTTGCGGCATTGGCCCTTCAAAGGCATCTACCAGCAACAGGACACCCTGGGCCATATTCAAAACACGCTCCACTTCGCCGCCAAAATCCGAATGGCCCGGTGTGTCGATGATATTGATCTTTGTGCCTTTATATCTTACCGAAACATTCTTCGACAATATGGTGATACCCCTTTCCCTTTCAAGATCGTTGGAGTCGAGGATCAGATCCCCAAAATCCTGGTTGTCCCTGAATAATTTAACCTGGTGCAGTATCCTGTCCACCAGGGTTGTTTTTCCATGATCGACATGGGCGATGATCGCAATATTTCGTATTTCCATAAAGGCAGAGGAAAATTTTTGCAAAAGTAAGGTTTCTGAGTGAGCCTGATTAAAAACATTTTTATGCGCTTCGGGGTCACATTTGACGAACTCTTTTGTAAAACTGCAACATATTATGGGCAGTCGAATTGCAATCGAAGTTTTCAAGGGCCAGTTTTCCTGCGTTTTCCCCTATTTCCCTGCAGAATCCCAGCGATTCGCTGCATTTAACGATATAGTGGGCAAATTCTTCTTTTGAATCTGCGATCAGGATATTTTTCCCATTTGTGGTAGGGATCCCTTCCGCCCCAATGGTAGTGGAGATGACAGTTTTCTTCAGGGCCATGGCTTCAATGATTTTTACGCGTATTCCACCACCTGACAACAGCGGGACAATCATTACCGCTTTATCTTCATGATAGGCCAGCGAATCTTTCACCTCACCATCCACCAAAAGATGATCTGACTGCCGTTTGATGAAACGTTCAGGCATTTTTTTACCTGCCAGCCTGAGGACAAATTCCGGGCAAAGGTTTAGAACGTAAGGCATCACTTCATTAATAAACCATGAAACTCCCTGTACATTGGGAGCCCAGTCCATTGATCCCAGGTGATAAAAAACCGGAAAATCAACATATTGTTTTTGAAAATCGTAGCGCCCGGTTGTATTGAAATCAAATCCCAAAGGCACTGAAATCACAGGAACGCCGGGTGCAAATTTCCGGAATGTGCCGGCTTCTTTTCCGGTAAGGGCAATGATGCCGTCAACCTTTCCGGCCATAAGCCTTTCAAAATTAAGCAATCTCTTAGCGGCAATCTTCAGGTATAACCTTTTCACAGGATCAATCCCATTCCCCAGGTATTTGATCCATAACATACTTTCCACATTCTGGGGGCGGAGAACCACCTTTGCCGCGGAATGTTTCCTTATGGTGTCAATATACAGGCACAAATAGATATGCTCCAAATGAACGACATCATAATCTTCCTCTTTCAGAATACTTATCAGCCGGGAATTCCAGGCTTCCGACCAGAATCTTTCCACAAAATACGACTGTTTGCCGAACAGATTGACAAAGGCTTTCCATGGATTTATTCCGGTATTTATCAACGCACATTCGAACTGCGTCTTTTTTTTGAATTCATCCGGGATGATCTGCGGATCAATCCGGTTTTTCGGAGTATTGACTGCAAAAACCTTCAGATCAGCCCCCTGCCCGGCAAGTCCCAGAGCCGTATGATAAAGTGAGTAAGCGCCTCCGTCAAGAACAGGGTAAGGCATTTTATGACAGAGTTGGAGTATTTTCATTGTACCCGTAATAAACTTTAATTACCATTATTGATGACCTTTTGAGCTCTCTTCCTCCGGCTCTGATGAAACCGGTTTATGGCGGCGGTCACGGCGGATATCTGCTGCCGCGTGATATCATGAAAGACAGGAATACACAGTATGTCGGCAGCCATTTTGCGGGCAACCGGTAACAGCCCTGTTTCACCGCCCGCAACTTCGCCGGAATCACACACAAGCGGAGAAAAATATTTCCTTGTAACAATGTTTTCACATTCCAGAAAATCATGCAATTCATCCCTGGATGCTCCGAATTGCAAAGCATCAACTATTACCGGCAAAAAAGAATAGTTGAGGGCGTATTCCTCTCTTTCCTGCAGCATGGACAGCCCGTTTATACCCGTCAGAAGTTCGCGGTACTTTGAGACAGCGGCCTTTTGATGGTCGATTATACCATTCACATATTTTAACTGACAAAGACCCACAGCGGCCTGGAACTCGCTCATTTTTGCATTTATTCCACTGCCGGCAATCCGGTAACGGGCATCAATCCCGTTGTTTTTCAAAGCATCGATCCGCTTTTTTGTCATTTCATCATGGCAAACGACAGCCCCTCCCTCAAAAGTGTTAAAAACCTTGGTGGCATGAAAGCTCATTACAGACAAATCCCCGTAACGGCATACTGAGTCGCCATTTATCCTTACCCCGAAACTATGGGCAGCATCATAAATTACCCTGAGGTTATGTTTCCGGGCAAGCCGGTGAATCATTTCCACATCGCAGGGGATTCCAAAAACATGAACCGGAAGGATGGCACAAGTCCGTGGGGTAATGGCCTTTTCAACAGCTTCCGGATGGATATTCAGGTCATTGGGATCAATATCTGCAAACACAGGTTGAAGATTGTTCCAGAGGATACCCTGCAAAGTCGCCGGAAAAGTAAAAGGGGTGGTAATCACCTCGCCCTTCAGATCAAGCGCTTTCAGTGCGATCATCAGGGCCAGGGAGCCACTGGAAAACAAGCTGATGAATTTTACACCCAGATAATCACACAAGGCCCTTTCCAACTCTTCATGCAAAGGGCCTCCGTTTGTCAGAATGCGTGTTTCCCATATTTGCTGAAGATAGGGCAAAACCTCCCCAAGAGGAGGCAAAAAGGGCTTTATCAGAGGCACCTTTGTTTTGGTTTCTTCCATTTTTCTTTCTGTTATTTCATCAGGCATCTCTCTTTTTAAAATAGAAAATTACACCCCAGTATCGATGATGATCGGTAAATCTCACAAAAACCTCTGCTGTTTTTTCTTTTTGCAACAGCGCAAATATCCTGTTCAGGTTGTAATTATTCATTTGCATCTGTGGAAAATGGTCAAATCTGATATTTTTCATCCTGAATCTGACCCATCTTAAAACATTGGCCAGAAAAGGAATCCGGAACCTGAAAAAATTAACGGTTCTTCGGTCCGGAAAGCTGTCGTGGTATGTTACATGAAATACACCCATACCCCCGGGCTTAATTGATTCCAGCAACAGGCGGATGATTTTTTCGCCCCGTTTTACATTTAAATGCTGCAATACAATGAAGGAATGCACCAGGTCGAACTTCTCATTTTTAAGGGATTTCAACCCGTCATCCGAAAGTAACAGGAAAACGTTTGAAACATTGAATTTTTCGCAGTTCTTTCTTGCTTCCTCAAGGACATCCGCTGAGATGTCCAAACCCGTAACCCGGTTTGCAAAACGAGAAAACGGCACAAGCATCCGGCCCGGCCCGCAACCGAAGTCGAGGATTGTTCCGGGGCTGAACCCCGGGTCAATTCTTGTGTGGATCACTGAAAACAAACCGTTAACATAGTCAGATGCATCAGTAAAAATCCCGTCAAAAACATCATCGGTCAGATTTTCGTTCCTGTATCTTTCCTGCCCGAACACCCCGAAATATGGGGCCTTTTTACCGTATATCCTCCAGGTTTTATCCGTGGGCAATGTCCTCATGTTGATTTTTTTTCATACGTTTTGACTATATGAATCCTGTTTCCCTGCTTCCCCGGCCGGATGGTATGCAGTCAGCCATTTCTGAAATGGCCGGATGATTAATAAATCTGCAAAAGCGACAATGTAATAAATGTTTACCCTGATGATCCCCATCCGTCTGAACCTGGTTTTTGACATTGCAGGCAAAACAGAAACCGCCATAAAAACCGTCAGAACACTAAAAACAGTAAAGACTCCGGGATAAGCAAAGCTTTTCAGACCGGCATAAACATAAGTTGCCAATAAAAAGAAAGGGAGCATCAACCGGAGGTATTTATGCCATACCAGCATGATCCTGTGTTTCAATCCCAGGTCACGGATCAGCGTTCTGCTTCTTACAATCTGTAATAAACCCTCAAGATACCTTTTTGAACGCCGGTAATTATAAAGCGCTGTAAAATTATCATCAATGATTTCACAATCTTTCAGGAGAATGATCCGGTGTGATTTTAATATTCTGAGGCTGAGGTAAAGATCATCGAGAATAATATTCTCAGGAAGCGGGCAGTAGCACTGCTTTTTCAGTGCATAAAAAGGGCCGTACACACCCATCAGGCTCCCGGCATTGCTTTCCTTTAACTTGATTATGTTCTCATGCCTCCGGAGAAAAGAAGTTTTGCTGCATTTATCCCGGCATGAAATGCAACCCGACACAGCGCCGATTTCATTGCACGCCAGGGGTTCCACTATCCTTTTTATAATGCCGGCTGACAATCTTTGACGCTGGTCACAAAAAATCAAATAGCCGTATTTTGCGTTGCGCACCCCCAGGTTCATGCAATACGGAATACCTCTCCTGCACGAATTGAAAAAAAGACGGACATGGTCATGGGATTCATATTTTTTAAGAAAACGGATGCTTCCGTCATCGCTGAAATCGTCCACAATGATCAGCTCAAAGTTTTTGAAAGCAGCCAGTTCACTCAGAAGAAAATTGATTTTGTCATCCAGATAAGTTTTCCCGTTGCACGATAACAAAATCAGTGAAACACCCGGCGCTTCCCCGGCTTCTTGTATCACCATCTGCCTTTTCACTGAAAAAAACGACAACCAAAGCGGGTATGCCAGGTATATCAGAAGAAAAATGGCCGTTAGTACTGGAATTATTATCATTCCTGCTGTTTCAGTTTTTATTGATGTTGTTACACATTATTTTTCTTGACGAGTTTCATCTTATAAATTGACTTCAGAAGCATGTATAAATTTTCACCGGCAGCTTCGGGCAGCATTTTCTGAATTTTCTCAGAGGATTCCTTGGCCATATCGAACCACCAGCTCTTTTTGTCCTTATTGCTGTAAAAGCCGTTTCTCTTTACAAGTTTGATGGCTTCCAGACGATCTTTATAAGGAAATTCAGGGGTTTCAAAAACAATTCTGGGTTCGATGGTATGAAAATCATGAATTTCCCTGGTATAAAAAGTTCCGTGATTCTCAACATAATCCCACTGAGGCGTACCTTTGAATGGCAACACAGTATAAAAGTTGGTATAGTCACACCCTGATTTTTTGGCATATTCAACCGATTCTTTAACTGTATCCAGGGTTTCATAAGGGCTTCCTATAACATATTGCGACATCACTTCGATCCCGGCATTTTTCAGCATTTTTATTCCTTCGGTGATTTTGCCGATGGTGGTGGATTTATTCATCTTAGCCAGTATTTCATTGTTGGCCGATTCAATTCCGATGGCCACATTGTAGCAACCCGCCTCCTTCATCAGGAAGGCCAGTTCCTGTGTCATCAGATCTGCCCTGAGGGAGACCGACCAAAGTATCTTGATGTTTCTGTTTAACAACAGCTCACAGAAGCGCTCTACCCTTTTCAGGTCAATATTAAAACTGTTATCGCCGAAAATAAATATCTTCTTGCCATAATTCTTCAGCAGGCATTCAATTTCCTGCAACATATTTTCAGGTTCGCGTGTCCGGTAACTCCTGAACCATACAGAACTTGAATTACACCACGAACACTGGTAGGGGCAGCCTCTGCTTGAGACCATTCTGTGCAGGGGGTACCTTTCCATCGGAAAAATATCCCATGCGGGAAAAGGAACGGAATTGAGGTCTTTGATAAAGGCCCGCGGAGGATTGGTAATGATTTTTCCCTTCCGGTCCTTAAACATCAGTCCGGCGATGCCCTCAATGTCCATGTTCCCTTTAAGATGAGAGATCAGATCGGAAAAAGTAACTTCCCCTTCGCCATACACAGCAAAGTCGGCGGGAGTTTTTTTGAAAATATCCTCCATGATAGTAGTCACATAAGGCCCTCCAAGGCAAACCGGGGTTCCGTCAAATGATTTTCTGACCCTGTGTAAAACATCGATGACTTCATAATATACAGGAGAAAAAACGGTGATGCCGATAAGGTCAAAGGATGAACAGAAAAACCTCTTTGTTTCCTGCCGGGTGGCTACCCGGGTGTCCAGCACTTTAAAGGACAAGTCGTCAAAGCGCTGTCTGGCGTAAGCAACCAGGTATGCGAGCCCAAGATGGATGGTTTTGTAACGCCGGTCTTTATTCGGAAAAATCAATCCAATATTCATATTCCATATTT
>JAFGME010000108.1 GCA_016927695.1 Bacteroidales bacterium | reverse complement strand
TTCGACCTGATCCGTTCTGATTCAAAACACCTCTGTGCCGTTAGCGATTTGATGGAAATATTAGGCAGGATAACTTTCGATGTGCTTCTGACCATGGGAGCAGGAGATATTGACAAAGCGGTGCCGGGGATTACAAAATATTTGCTGGAACGAAAAACAAAACAACAATGAAAAAACTGGCGACAATCACCGGATTAGCACTTGCCCTGGCTGCACTGGCATTATTGGTCAGTTTTATCGGAACCGGGCAGAAGAAAACAATTTGCCGAAGTATGAAAGTGATAATCGATTATAATGGGTCAGAACCCCTTATCCTGGAGGAGGAGTTGGCCGGATATATAAAGGCAGGTTTCGATTCGCTTCCGGGCAAAAAAATATCGGATATTGACCTGATGAAACTTGAAACTTCCGTTAATTCTGTAGATTGCATCCGGAAGGCGGATGTTTTTTCATCGCTGCAGGGGGATATTGTGGTCAGGGCGGAGCAGCGTAAACCGTTGATAAGGGTAATCAATAATTCGGGTCAAAGTTTCATCATTGATACGGAAGGATGGCTCATGGCCCACCGCCCTGATCATCCTGTCCGATTGCCCGTTGCCACCGGGTTCATCGCGGGGAAATATCAAAAAGAGGTGAGGCTTCATGCCTTTTCAGACTATGCCCATTCTGAGATCTGCGATACCAACGACCTGGAAGTAATCTACCACCTGGCAATTGAGATTGCTTCAGATTCATTCCTGGCGGCACAGATAGATCAGATATTTATGAACCGGAAAAAGGAAATTGAGTTTATTCCGAAATTGGGGCGGCATATTATCGATTTTGGCGATGCCGCGGATATGAAGGACAAACTCCGGAAGCTTAAAACTTTCTATATGCATGGATTGCCAGATGCAGGCTGGAATAAATACGGCCGTATTAGTGTAAAATTTAAAAATCAGGTAGTTTGCACCAAAAAATAAAACTGTATGAAATCATCTGATATTATTGTTGGACTGGATATAGGTACAACCAAGATTGCCGCCATTGTTGGCAGGAGAAACGAGAATGATAAAATTGAAATACTGGGATACGGTCGAACGGAGTCCATAGGGGTGAAAAGGGGGGTTGTATCCAACATTGAAAACACTGTGAACTCAATTCGGATAGCTGTGAATGAGGCTGCCCAGAAATCGGGGGTTGAGATTAAGTATGTGAATGTCGGAATAGCCGGCCAGCACATTAAAAGCCTTCAGCACCGTGGAAGTATCATCCGGAAAAACTATGACGAGGAAATCAGTCAGGAGGATGTGGACAAGCTCCACGACAATATGTCAAATCTCAACATGAGCCCGGGCGAAGAGATCATCGATGTGATCCCTCAGGAGTATATTGTAGACAATGAACAGGGAATCAAGCATCCTGTTGGTATGTTGGGCAACAACCTGGAGGCGAACTTTCATATCATTATCGGACAAACCAATTCAGCGCGGAATATTTACAAGTGCGTGACAAAAGCCGGCCTGGAGGTGGTGGATCTTATCCTCGAACCCATTGCCTCTGCAGAAGCTGTTCTGAGTGAAGAAGAAAAGGAGGCAGGAGTTGCCCTCGTTGATATCGGGGGAGGCACAACCGACATTGCCATTTTTCAGGATGGCATCATCAGGCATACCGCTGTTATTCCTTTTGGAGGTGATGTGATTACTGAGGATGTCAAAGAGGGCTGCACGATTATCCGGAAGCATGCGGAAGAGCTCAAGGTGAAATTCGGCTCTGCACTGGCAAGTGAAAACAGAGACGAAGAAATCGTGGCCATTCCTGGGCTCAGGGGGAGGCCACCCAAGGAGATCACACTGAAAAACCTCGCCAGTATTATTCAGGCCCGCATGGAAGAAATTATTGAGCACATTTATTATGAAATAAAAAATTCCGGTTATGAGAAAAAGCTCATTGCAGGGATAGTCCTTACGGGTGGCGGCGCCCAACTGAAACATCTGACACAGCTCACTGAATTTGTCACGGGTATGGATACACGCATTGGATATCCCAATGAGCATCTCTCAAGCAATGTTCCCGACGAACTTGCCAGCCCCATGTATGCCACGGGCATTGGGCTGGTCATTGAGGGAACAACCCGTTTCATGAAAGAACAGGTCAAATTGAAAAAGCAGGGCGCCAAACAGCCTGTTCCGCAGGAAAAGAGCTCGATGAATTTTTTGAAGAAAATCCAGGAGTTTTTTGAAAAGGATGGTGTCTGATAACCGGAGGAGACAAATTGGGATGCAAAACAATTAACACTGAATTTGTTAATAAAAACTTAGGGTTTTGTGATCAGCAGCTACTTTAAGATATAATTTTAAAAAAATCAAAAAATGGACAAAATGTTCGAAGTCGATATGCCGAAAAATCAGTCATCCATCATTAAAGTTATTGGCGTTGGCGGCGGTGGTAGCAATGCCGTAACACACATGTATAATCAGGGTATTCAGGGGGTTGACTTTATCATTTGCAATACCGATGCACAGGCCTTAAAATCAAGCGCCGTACCTGTCAAAATCCAGTTGGGAAATAAAGGTTTGGGCGCAGGTTCTATTCCTGCTGTGGGTAAGGAATCCGCACTGGAAAACCTTGACGACATAAAAAAGGTGCTGGGAACAGAAACCAAAATGGTTTTTATCACCGCAGGCATGGGGGGTGGAACAGGAACGGGGGCTGCACCTGTTATTGCCGAAGCAGCCAGGGATATGGATATCCTGACGGTGGGAATCGTAACCATTCCTTTTCTTTTCGAAGGAAGAAAGAGAAGGATGCAGGCAGAATCCGGCATACAGGAATTGCGAAAATATGTCGACAGCCTGCTCATTATTTCAAATGATAAACTCAGGGAGGTCCACGGAGATCTCAAGCTTACGGAAGCTTTTCACCAGGCTGACGATATCCTTACCGTTGCTGCAAGGGGCATCGCCGAACTTATCACGGTGGTAGGCCATATCAATGTCGACTTTGAAGATGTCAGGACCGTAATGAAAAACAGTGGCACAGCCATCATGGGTTCTGCAACGGCAGAGGGGGATAAGAGGGCGGTTAAAGCCATAAGGGAAGCTCTTGAATCGCCATTGCTCAACGACAGCAATATTAAGGGCGCCGACAATATCCTGCTCTATATAGCAAGTGGCAGCGAAGAGATCACTATGGACGAAGTGACCGACATCACAGATTATATCCAGAACGAAGCAGGGTCGGATGCTGAGATCATCTGGGGA
This sequence comes from Bacteroidales bacterium, assembly GCA_016927695.1. Lineage (GTDB taxonomy): Bacteria > Bacteroidota > Bacteroidia > Bacteroidales > JAFGHD01 > JAFGHD01. Next base: position 26,775 of record JAFGME010000108.1, on the reverse strand, counting down.
AATGGAATTGACGAATCACTTGGCGACAGGATAAGCGTAACCCTTATCGCAACAGGTTTTGATCCGGAAAGAGTCAGGGATGAATATAAGCCGGGAACACGGGTAGTGATACCCCTTCAGGGGGCCCCTGAGGAAAAGGAGCAGAAGGCAGAAGAAATTAAAATCAATCATGAGCATAAGGAGGAAGAGCATGCTGTTGCTGCCTCAGCGATTAGTGAAATAACACTGATTACCCGGATTTCCGGAGAGGATCGTGAACAGGAGAAAAAGGGCGGTATATTTATGAAAAGCAAAGAACAGGAGGAGGGAGATAAGAGCGGGCATGAAGACTTGCCTCGTTATACCAATGAAAGCCATGCCGGGTCTGAACGCTTTCTTTTTCGGGATTCATCCGGAGGTAAAGATTCGGAAAAAGGCCCTGATTTAAAAAGGAACAATGATCCGGAACAGATGGATGACGATGAAAAAACAGAGATTGAGAAGAAGTCTCAGGAGAGAATTAAAAAACTGAAAGATCTCAGCATCAAACTTAAGTCGCCTAAGGATCTGGCAGAGTATGAGAATGTGCCGGCATACATCAGACGAAATGTGCCATTGAACGATGTGAAACATTCTTCAGAGTCAGAGATTTCAAGATTTAGCCTGGGAGAAGGGGAAGATTCCAAAACAGAACTGAGGTCTGAGAATCCTTATATTCATGATACGGTTGACTGAATAAAACATCATACTATGAGCCTGGAAGAATCCATCAACAATGACATTAAAGCGGCAATGCTGGCAAAGGAAAAACGCCGGCTGGAAGCCCTGAGAGCAGTAAAAGCGGCAATACTGCTTGCAAAAACAGAAAAGGGTGGAAAGCCGGACATGGGCCATGAAGCTGAAATAAAAATCCTCCAAAAACTGGTGAAACAGCGAAAGGAATCGGCCGATATATATAGGTCGCAGGGAAGGAATGATCTCGAAGAAGAGGAAACTTTTCAGGCGTCGGTAATCATGCAGTATCTTCCTGAACAGATGGATGAGAGCGAACTTCGCGGAATCATCGGGCAGATCATAGCAACAACGGGTGCTTCAGGCATAAAAGATATGGGCAAAGTGATGGGCCTGGCTGCGGCGAAACTGGCAGGAAAGGCCGAAAATAAGACTATTGCTGCCCTGGTAAAACAACTACTGTCAGAAGGATAAAAAAAAGAGGCTGTTACCAGCCTCCTGTATTTATACACCGAGCATAAGTCGTTTAAATCCTGTAACTTTTAGCTCCGGATCCGTTTCATGGACATATTGCCCGACAGTTTTTTTGGTATCCCTTACAAAATCCTGGTTAAGCAAGGTGTTTTCCTTGAAGAACTTGTTCAGCTTTCCGATGGCAATTTTCTCTAACATGTTTTCGGGTTTGCCTTCCTCCCTTGCCTGCTCCATGCCGATTTCAATCTCCTTGTCAATCACTGATTTGGGCACGTCGTCTTTATCCACAGCCACAGGGTTCATCGCTGCCACCTGCATTGCAAGTTCCCTGGCAAGCGATTCGGGGGCGTTCTCTTTGTTCATCCCAAGGATGGTACCTAATCTGTTTCCCTGGTGATTGTATGCCACCACGAGAGGGGACTGCACAAATTCATATCCGGAAAGGGCCATCTTTTCACCTGTTTTTCCTACGAGGTGGGTAACATGTTCCCCGATGCTCATCCCTTTGACAGGGATGCCTTTGAGTTCTTCGAGGGAGGCAGGCTTATTCTCTATGGCAGTTTTGATGATTTCATTGGCAAAGTCAACAAATTCCTGATTCTTAGCCACAAAATCAGTCTCACAGTTAAGCATTATGACGGCTGCAAACTTTTTGTCGTGAGAACATTTTGCCAATACTATGCCTTCATTGGCTTCTTTATCGGCCCTTTTATTGGCCACTTTCTGGCCTTTTTTGCGGAGAATATCTATCGCTTTTTCTGTGTCTCCATCGGCCTCAACCAAAGCATTTTTACAGTCCATCATGCCGGACCCCGTAATTTGTCTTAATCTGTTTACTTCTGCAGCTGTGATATTTGCCATTTTTCCCTGTATTAAGTATTAATATGAGTGATTCTATTTCTTGAGAATACGCTTTGAAGGTTTGGTAATGATTTTCTTCGGCTTGGTTTTGTCGTCGTCCTCATGCGTTTTCTTGATCCTGGGTCTGGGTTCACTGCTTTTTTTTGCCACGATTTCATCATCATCTTCTTCAAATGTGACCATGCTTGCTGAACGGCCATCGCCATAATCATCATCACGCTCATCCGTTTCATCCTGTTTTTTGTCTTTATCAAGTTTCCGTTCGACAAGTCCTTCTTCAATGGATTTTGTCAAAACCTTGATAATTAATTCAATAGATTTTGAAGCATCATCATTGGCAGGAATAGGAAAGTCTACCTTTTGAGGATCGGAATTGGTATCCACAATGGCAAAAGTCGGGATATTCAGTTTTTTTGCTTCTGCAATGGCGATGTGTTCTTTAAGTATATCCACCACAAAGACTGCGGAGGGCAGCCGGTTCAAATCGGCAATGGAACCCAGTTGCTTTTCCAGTTTGGCCCTCTCACGCTGAATCTGGAGCCTTTCGCGTTTGGACAGGTTATTGTAGTTGTTGGTGGTGATTAGTTTGTCGATAGAAGCCATCTTCCTTACAGCCTTACGTATGGTGGCAAAATTGGTGAGCATACCACCGGGCCATCTTTCCGTCACATACGGCATATTGATCCTTTTTATGTGCTGTGCAACAATTTCTTTTGCCTGCTTTTTGGTAGCAACAAAAAGGATTTTTTTCCCTGATTTTGCAATCTGCTTCATCGCCGAGGCCGCTTCTTCAATCTTGGCGGCAGTTTTGTAAAGGTCGATGATATGGATCCCGTTGCGCTCCATAAAAATATACGGAGCCATATTGGGGTTCCATTTTCTTTTCAGGTGGCCAAAGTGCACACCTGCTTCGAGAAGTTCACTGAAATTTGTTCTTGCCATGGAGTATTATTTATGTTTACATTCTGATTTAAAAGCAATCACCGGGTAGTTCAGCAACTCGGCACGAAGTCCCGGCAATTTAGATACTAAACATTATTCAGCTCAGGATTATCGTTTACTGAACTGGAATCTTTTTCTTGCTTTTTTCTGCCCTGGTTTCTTCCTTTCTACCATTCTCGGATCCCTTCGCAACAATCCTTTGGATTTCAGCGGAGGCCTGTGTTCGGGATCTATCTCTGTCAGCGCTTTTGAAATGGCCAGCCTTAGGGCTTCTGCCTGCCCCTTGAAACCTCCTCCGTAAATGTTTGCCATGATATCGTACTTCCCGGAGTTATTTGTGATTTCCATGGGCTGGTTAACTACATACTGAAGGGTGGGGGTTGGAAAATAATCCTTGTAATCCCTTTTATTGACCACAATGTTTCCATTGCCCTCCTTGATGTACACCCTGGCCACCGCAGTTTTTCTTCTACCTGTCGTATTTATGGTTTCCATATTACCTAATTGTATTTATATCAAGTGTTGTGGGTTTTTGGGCTGCATGCGGATGCTCCGGTCCGGCATAAACATGCAGGTTCCTGAACAAATCCCTGCCAAGCCGGTTGCGGGGCAACATACCTTTCACGGCATGCTCGATGATGGCTGTTGGTTTCTTAACAAGCAACTCGTTGGGAGTCCTTTCACGCTGACCGCCCGGATATCCGGTGTGACGGATATATTTCTTGTCTTCCCATTTGTTGCCCGTGAGTTTCACCTTTTCGGCGTTGATAATGATCACGTTATCACCACAATCTACGTGAGGGGTGAAATAGGCTTTATTTTTACCCCTTAAAATCTTGGCCACATGCGATGACAGCCGTCCCAGCACCTGGTTTTCAGCATCAATAAGAATCCATTCTTTCCTGACGGTTTCCTTGTTTGCGCTGATTGTCTTATAACTTAATGTATCCATTTCTTTCAAAAATAGTTCAAATACGCTTTTAAAAACGGGCTGCAAAAGTAGAATTATTTTTTCGTTAAAACAAATTTGCTTCTATTATTTTTTTATTGGGGCTGCCCGACAGGGATAAGAACAAAAACAGTCGTTAGATAGTCATGATGTCTTTCTCCTTTTTCATATATATTGCGTCGATTTTTTCGATGTAATCATCTGTGAGTTTCTGTATGCCGTCCTGAAGTTTTTTTATGTCGTCCTCGGGGACACCGTCTTTTTCCAGTTTTTTTGCTTCATCATTGGCAGAGCGCCTGATGTTCCGGATGCTGATCTTATTGTTTTCGGCCTCATTTTTTGCCTGCTTCACCAGTTCCTTTCTGCGTTCTTCCGTAATGGGGGGTACCATAATCCTCAACACTTCCCCTTCGTTTTTGGGATTGAAACCCAGGTTGGCTGCCATAATGGCCTTATCAATCGTACCGATAATGCTTTTATCCCACGGTTGGATGATAATCTGGCGGGGATCGGGAGTGGTGATGTTGGCGGTCTGGTTCAACGGCGTCATCACACCGTAATAATCGATTTTTATGCCTTCCAGCATATCGGGACTGGCTTTCCCGGCCCTGATTTTATGTAGTTCTTTTTCGAAGTGTTGAACCACTTTATCCATCCTTTCGACGGTGTCATCATATACCAATTGGCTTTCTTCCAACATAGCTGAACAGTTTATTTGGCTGCAAATATAATAAATGTTGACAAATCAAAGCGCTTCAACCGTTTGATACCAGTGTGCCGGGATTTTGGCCTGAAACGGCACGTAGGAGGTTTCCGGGCGTATTGATGTCAATAACCATCAGGGAAATGTTGTTTTCCCTGCAAAGGGTGAAAGCGGTCAGATCCATGATCCTGAGCCCCTTGTCATATGCCTCTGTGAAGGTGAGCCTGTCGTATTTCACGGCTCCGGAATCTTTTTCGGGATCGGCAGTGTAAACCCCGTCAACCCTTGTTCCTTTTATCAGGATTTCAGCATTGATTTCGGCTGCCCTGAGAGCTGCAGCAGAGTCGGTGGTGAAAAAAGGATTACCGGTGCCTCCGGTGAAAATCACCACCTGACAGGCTTCCAGATATTCACCGGCGCGTTTTACACTCATGACTTCCGTGAACGGGCCCGCCGGAAAGGCCGACAGAATTTTTGAACCCGTATTCTTTGCAGCAAGAGCGTCCTGAAGAGCAATGCCATTCATCACCGTGGCAAGCATGCCCATGTGGTCGCCTGTCACACGGCCAATTCCCCCTTTTGAGCCCGGAAGCCCCCTGAAAATATTACCTCCGCCTATCACAATGCCCAGTTGAAGCCCTCGTGAAACAACATCTGCTATTTCTTCCGCATAATATGACAGCCTGGCATGACTGTACCCGTGGGATCCCTCAGCTGCCAGCGACTCCCCGCTTAATTTCAGTAATACTCTGTTGTACTTCATCTTTGTGGATTTCAAAATCAAAAGTAAAATAATTTATCATGATTTACCTTATACCCCTGCCTATTTTTAAACATTCCCCGTTTAACAAAATGCGGGGCTGTGCCTGAAACTTTGTATTTTTGTGAATTGTTCACAAATATTGTATTATGGCTGAAATCGATTGGGAATATGATGGCGATGAAGAATGTTATATCCATTACAGTTACCCTTAATAAACTCATGGTGAGATGCCCGAAGGGAGAGTGATCAAATCAACCGGAACCTGGTATAATGTATTGGGGGATGATGCTGCTTTGTACCGGTGTAAGCTGAAAGGAGTTTTCCGCATGAAAGGGATCAGTTCAACAAGTCCGGTGTTTGTCGGTGACAAGGTAGTGTTTCATCCGGAAGCTGATCGCATGACAGGCACCATTGTTCAGATACTTCCCAGGAATAACTACATTATCCGGAAAGCAACCCGTCTGTCGAAAGTATCGCATGTGATGGCATCCAATATGGATAAAGCATTTGTTATTGTTTCCCTTACCAAACCCAGGACCTCCACCGGATTTATCGACCGCTTTCTTGTGACAGCAGAGGCTTACCATATCCCTGCCAATATTGTTTTCAATAAAATCGATCTTTACGATGGACATCACATGCAAATGCTTAAAGATCTCATGGACATTTACAGCGAAGCCGGTTACCCCTGTTTTTATGTGTCGGCCCTCACAGGGCAGAACCTTGAAATCCTGAAAGCAGCCATGAAGGGGAATGTCAACCTCTTTGCCGGCCACTCCGGGGTGGGTAAGTCGGCTTTGATCAATCTCATACAGCCTGGGTTGAACCTCAAAACAGAAGAGATTTCAGAGTATCATGGTAAAGGTCTGCATACCACCACTTTCATCGAGATGCACCCCCTTGCTTTTGGCGGATACATAATCGATACGCCGGGAGTGAAGGAATTTGGCCTGATTGATTTTAACCGGAATGAAGTGGCCGAGCGTTTCCCTGAATTCAGAAAATACCTTCACCTGTGCCGTTTTCACAATTGCACCCATGTCCATGAACCGGGCTGCGCCGTGAAACAGGCAATCGAAAACGGACAGGTGAGCCTGCTGAGATATGAAAATTACCTCAGCATTTTAAATGATGACTACTGGGAGAAACAGGAAAAGGACTACAGATAACGCCGATGTTTAAACTTAAACGAAATGGATTATGCTTGCCAAACATCTGTTAACAGAAGGTATCATGCCACTTCATCCGGACGACGAAGGCAGCACTGCTTTGGTCTGGATGGACGAACTGAAAGTGTTTCAGTTGCCTGTGGTCACCGATGGGAAGTTCACCGGCCTGATCAATGAAAAGGATATTCTCAGCCTTCGTGATGTACACCGGAAGATCAGGGATATGAAGTTGCCCCTTCAGCGGTTTTTTGCCTTTGATCATCAACACATGATTGAGGTCATAAAAATTCTGGCTGTGAATAACCTTACCCTGCTGCCTGTTATTGATGAGAAGGAGCAATATATCGGTTCGGTTACTTCGCACGACCTGTTATCGGGCATGGCCCGCATTTCAGCCATTGATAATCCCGGTGCAATAATAGTGGTGGAAGTGGGTAAAATGGATTATGTGCTTTCGGAAATATCAAGGATTGTGGAGTCAAATGATGCTAAAATCCTTTGTATGTATGTGACCACACCGGATGAATCCACTCGCATTGAAGTAACACTGAAAATCAACAAAAGGGATATTCAGCATGTGCTTCAGACATTCAACCGGTATAATTATATTGTGAAAGCCTCCTTTTCGGAAGACAGGGATTATTTCGATGACCTGAAAGAAAGGTATGATTCTTTCATGAAATACCTGAATACCTGATGATTTCAGGAAAGCCATATTCATCTCATGCCCTGGCAGCCTGGATCACTTTCACGCTGATGGTTTGCGCCATGCCGGGTTTTTCCCAGGAAGAAAAGCAAATAAAAAGCAGTGATTCTTCCCTGATTGTTATTGGTAAAGTGAATATTTCAGGCAATCATGTCACCAGAGAAATGATCATCCGGCGTGAACTCCTGTTTTCTGAAAATGATACCCTTTTGGCAGACGAGCTGTGGCCATTGCTTCAACAAAGCAACAACAATCTGGTCAACACATCATTGTTCAATTTCGTGGAAATGGACACCGTGAAGAACGGCCTTTCTCCTGTTACTGATATTCATGTTTCCCTGACGGAGAGGTGGTACATCTGGCCTTTTCCCATTTTTGAAATCGCCGACAGGAATTTTAACGCCTGGTGGGAGAAAAAAGATCTTTCCAGACTGAATTACGGAGCTTTTATCACCTGGAATAATTTCAGGGGAAGAAAGGAAAAACTCATTTTGTATTCCAGGTTTGGTTTTGATGAAAAATATTATTTCCAGTACCAGATCCCCTATATCAACCGGAAACAAACCCTGGGGATGGGATTTTCAGCCGGGTTTTCACAAAACCATGAGGTTTCATACAATTCGGAAAACAATAAGGAGGTATATTATAAAGGTGTAACACATTATCCCTACAGGAATGTTTTTTCCTATGCCGAGATCTTCATGAGAAAAAATATCCATAACACCCATTGGTTCAAGCTGAGTTACAACAGCGCACGCTTCAGCGATTCCCTCCTGATATTGAATCCGGATTATTCCTTCGCTAACAGGAACCTCAATGAATACCTTGCTTTTTATTACCAGTATAAAAGCGATTACAGGGATTACAGGCATTATCCCCTGCACGGTCATTATTTTGACGTTGAACTCGATCAGACAGGTTTAGGGATCATTTCATCCGGCAATTCCCTTCTGATAAAAACAAATCTCAGAAAGTACTGGCAACTGGGCCCCAGGTTTTATTTCGCTTCGGGCTTCACCGGGGAAATCGGCCCGTTTTGGCCTCAGCCATATTATTACATGAATGGTCTGGGTTACGGGCGTGATTTTGTCAGGGGCTACGAGTATTATGTTGTGGATGGCCGTCATTGGGCCCTTTTAAAGAATAACCTCAAATTCGCTGTTATTCCAAGAGTGGTAAAGAACATACCTTTCATCCCTACGGAAAAATTCAGTAAAATTCATCTTGCGCTGTATATGAATCTTTACACCGATTTTGCATGGGTGGCCGATGAGAGGGATGATGTCTCGAACCCTATGGCCAACAACCTTTTGATGGGATCAGGAGTAGGTTTCGACCTGGTCACATATTACGATCTGGTTTTCCGTTTTGAGTTTTCAGTGAACAAAAAATGGGAAAAAGGGGTATACATTCATTTTATGGCCCCTATTTGACAATTATTTCATGCTTTTTACGGTTGATATATAATATTTTGTATCATTGCGAAGGTTTTAAATGCTTAATCCTCAACTGAGTTAAATGAGAATCGCGGTTTTCGGAAAAAGTTTTTCCAATGAACACAGAGCCTGGATCCAACAGGTTGTTACCGGACTGGAAAAGAACGGTGCAAAACTTTTTTTCTATACCGGTTTTTATAACAGGATAAGCGCTGTGATTGAATTTCAGGACATCCCTGATCTTTTTGAAAAACATGAAGATATCCGTGGAAAGGTCGATTTTCTGTTCTCCATAGGCGGCGATGGCACATTGCTGGATACCATCACCCTGGTAAGGGATTCAGGAATCCCTCTGCTGGGTATTAATCTGGGAAGACTTGGTTTTCTCTCCAGTATATCAAAAGATAAAATCGACTGGGCAATAGGGCAGTTGGGAGAGAAGAAATATACACTGGATCAGAGGACTCTGATCAGGCTTGAAACAGAGAATTCCCATTTCGGAATATTAAATTATGCCTTGAACGAAATTACAGTGTACAGGAAAAATCCCTTTTCCATGCTCACCATCCAGGCATACATCAATGGTGAATTCCTGAATTCATACTGGGCCGACGGTTTGATTGTGGCCACCCCCACCGGGTCAACGGCGTATTCGTTAAGCAGCGGCGGCCCAATCATTTTGCCGGGATCCAGCAACTTTGTCATTACCCCCATTGCAACACATAATTTATCCGTACGACCTGTCGTTATCCCTGACACAAGTGTCATTACTATCAGGGTGGTTGGCCGTAACAAGGATTTTTATGCCAGTCTCGATTCAAGGCCTGAAGTGTTTAATTCTTCCGAAGAACTTACTTTGAAGAAGGAAGCCTTCAAAATCAACCTGCTCAGGATGGAAGGGGAGGAGTTTTTCAAAACCATCAGGGAAAAATTGATGTGGGGTTTGGACATCAGAAATTGAGAGTCTGTAAAAAATCATATTTTTGTGCCCGGTATGAAGAAGGTATTTATCTTAATTGTCGCTTTTGCCACAGGTTTTTCCCTGAAGGCACAGACGTTGGAGGCCGGCCTCTTTGCCGGTGGTTCTTACTATCTGGGGGATCTGAACCCGGCTTTTCATTTTATGCAAACCCAGCTAAACCTCGGCATCGTGGCCAGATACAATGTCGATGGCAGGTGGGCTTTTAAAGTAGGCGCTTACAGAGGTGCTTTGAAAGGCGACGATCAGAAGTCCAAATATCTGGAAGACAGGAATCTGAAATTCAACATGAGCCTCACCGAAGTTTCTGCGGTGGCCGAACTCAACTTCCTCGACTATTTCACAGGCAGCCTGAGGAATTACTTCACCCCGTTTATTTTTGGAGGTATGGCTGTGTATTATGGAATTCCAAAAGTGGGAAACCTGGAATTAAGGGAGCTGGGAACGGAAGGTCAGAACATCAATTTCGACGACAGGGAACTTTATTCTTTCACCAACTTCAGTATCCCGTTTGGCATTGGATTCAAATACAGTATTTCCAACAAAATTTGCCTTGCGTTTGAATGGGGGCTGAGAAAGACATTTGCCGATTATCTGGATGATGTCAGCACAACGTATTATCTTGAGAGCGATGCAATAGAACCCGGCGAGGTGAACTACAATGAACTGACTTTTTCCGATCCCACATTTGACCATCAGCCATATATGCAGCGGGGATATTCCAAAACCAATGACTGGTATGGGTTTGCAGGGCTTACTTTAACCTACAAAATCAACCTGATCCCAAGAGGAAAATGTACCGAATACCAGGACTGATGCACAGGGTTATTCATCATGTAACAAATAAACGAATCTTTGTTTAAAGAATTAATGAGTTTTAAAGATCTGATAGATAAACAGCGACTGCCCAGACATGTGGCTATTATCATGGATGGCAACGGGAGATGGGCCAGGCTTAGGGGGAAATACCGGACTTACGGACACAGGCATGGGGTGAGGTCGGTCAGGGAAGTGGCGGAAGCAGGCGCCGAACTGGGACTGGAATACCTGACCTTGTTTGCCTTTTCAACAGAAAACTGGAAAAGGCCCAAAACCGAAGTTAATGCGTTGATGAGGCTCCTGGTCCAAACCATTCATAAAGAAATAAAAACATTGCACGAAAACAATATAAGCCTGAAAGCTATCGGAGACCTGGATAACCTTCCTGAACCCATACTCTCGGAACTTACAGAGGCCATCAGCGAAACAGCAAAGCACAACAGTATGTCACTTATCCTTGCACTGAGCTACAGCTCAAGATGGGAAATCACAGGCACCATCAGGACAATTGCTGAGAAAGTGAGGGCTGGAGCCATTAACCCTGATGACATAAATCAGAAAATGATCTGCGACCACCTCAGTACTTCCGCTTTCCCTGATCCGGAACTGCTTATCAGAACAAGCGGCGAAAACAGGATAAGCAATTTTCTCCTCTGGCAGATCGCTTACGCTGAATTGTATTTTACCCCTAAGCTATGGCCCGATTTCAGAAAGGAAGACCTTTACGAAGCAATAGTTGATTATCAGAAAAGAGAAAGGCGTTTTGGAAAGATTAGTGAACAAGTCAATGGGAAGTAAAGTGTTTGTAAGGACATTATTAACAATTTTTGCTTCGGCGCTGGCCTGCCTGTGTTCCTCAGGTCAGGTGGTGTTTGATGATGATATCCGTTTCGACTATGCTTCGCCTCAAAAATATGAGATTGGCGGAATCACTGTTTCCGGGGTTAAATTCCTGGACAACAACGTGCTGATTATGCTTTCCGGCTTGTCCGTTGGGGATATGATCGAAATCCCCGGCGAAGCTGTTTCTGCTGCCATAAGAAACCTGTGGGAACAGGGATTGTTTGAAAATGTGATCATCTCTGCCACTAAAATTGAAGGCAATACCATCTTTCTCAATTATGAACTTCAGGAACGTCCGAGATTGTCGGTGTTTTCTTTCGATGGGATCAAAAAGACCGAAGCCGACAATATCCGTGATGAAATAAAACTTACCAGCGGGGATGTGGTCACCGATAATCTTTTAATCAGAACAAACAACAGGATTAAAAAGTACTATGAAGACAAAGGCTATCTTGATGCTGATGTGAATATCGTCCAGGTTGAAGATACATCAAAATCAAATCATGTCAGGCTGGAAATTGTCATCAAAAAGAATAAAAAGATCAAAATAAAGAATATCCGGGTATCCGGGGCGGATATTCTGACTTCCGAAAGGGTCAGGAGGGCCATGAAGGAAACCAAGGAAAAGGGGTATTTCAAGCCTTTTGATAACCTGGAGAAATTGCTGTTTGATTTTTCAAAAAACACCATCACGCTCCGATATAAGGATGCTGTTGAAAATTTGAGAAGTTATCTGAATAAAAATATCAGGTTAAGGATTTTTAAATCTTCGAAATACATCAGGGACAGTTACGAAGAAGATAAAGTGGCTGTGATTGAAAAGTACAATCAATACGGGTTCAGGGATGCCAAAATTGTTTCCGATTCGGTATATCGAAACCCGGGGGGGGAAATTAACATTGACCTCAGGATCAAAGAAGGAAACAGGTATTACTTCAGAAACATCACATGGGTTGGAAATACCAAATACACTTCTGGTTTTCTCACGGCAAAGCTCAGAATTGAAAAGGGCGATCTTTACAACTGGGAACTTCTGAACTCAAACCTGAATTTTAACCAGAACGAGGATGATATCAGCTCCCTTTATATGAATGACGGTTACCTGTTCTTTTCTGCCCAGCCCGTGGAAGTCATGGTTGAAAATGATTCAATTGACCTGGAGATCAGAATATATGAGGGGAAACAGGCCACCATCGACAGGGTGTCGCTCAAAGGAAACACAAGAACCAACGACCATGTGGTGATAAGGGAGTTATATACAAGGCCTGGCCAGCTTTTTTCGAGATCCGATATCATCCGTACGACAAGGGAATTGGCCCAGTTGATGTATTTTAATCCTGAGAAGATTACACCCCAGGTGGATCCTAATCCTGCCGAGGGCACGGTGAATGTAGGATATGAGGTGGAGGAAACCAGCTCTGACCAGGTAGAACTGTCAGGAGGGTGGGGATATGGCAGGGTGATTGGCACACTGGGCGTTTCATTTAATAATTTCTCAGCACGGAAAATACTCAAAAAAGGAGCCTGGCGCCCTGTGCCTATCGGTGATGGTCAAAAATTGAGTCTCAGGCTGCAATCCTATGGGAAAGGATATTACAGCTACAGCGCCTCTTTCACCGAGCCATGGCTGGGCGGGAAAAAACCCAATTCCTTCAGTGTGAGTTATTATCACTCACTCTATTCCAACGGGCTGTCAAGAAAAGATGCGAACAGACAGTCCTTTTCCATTAACGGACTTTCCTTCGGTCTGGGAAAAAGGTTGACATGGCCTGACGATTTTTTTCAGCTTTACCAGAGCATAAACCTTCAGACTTACGAACTCAAAAATTACAGCCGCATTTTTGCTTTTGGTTCGGGTACGGGGAACTACAACAATTTCAATTATGAAATCGTCCTGTCAAGGCATTCCATTGATCAGCGGATCTATCCCAGGCTGGGTTCAATTGTATCTTTAGGATTGGCAGTGACTCCTCCATATAGTTGGTTTTCAGACACAAACTACGAAATAATGACGGAAAATGACCGTTATAAATGGATAGAATATCATAAATGGGATTTCCATGTTTCATGGTTCACAAGACTGGCAGGTAATCTGGTGCTGATGCCAAGGCTAAAATACGGATTTCTGGGATATCTCAATCCCGACATTGGTGTGACACCTTTTGAGCGTTACTATCTGGGTGGTGACGGTCTGTCGGGCTATAACAACCTCGATGGCCGGGAGATCATTGGCATGCGGGGTTACGGAAATGAAACACTGACACCCGATTACTACAGAAGTTCCAATACTGGGGGCACAATTTATTCCAAATACACACTCGAATTGCGTTATCCTCTCTCACTAAACCCCAGCGCTACAATTTATGTAATGTCATTTCTTGAAGCGGGTAATGCCTGGAATAAATTTGCTGAATTTGAACCCTTTAATGTTTACCGATCTGCCGGTTTTGGCGTAAGGGTTTTCCTTCCCATGTTCGGCATTTTGGGGCTCGACTGGGGGTATGGCTTTGATCAGGTGCCCGGTATCCCGGATGCCAATAAGGGTCAGTTCCATTTTTCTATCAACCAGTCTATCGATTAGTGTGGTGTTAATTGTGGCAGATTTTTTGATCTCATTTTATATTTTGAATTAATGGAGGGCTTTTAAAATGAAAAAAATAATTCTTGTTGTTACAACTCTTGTTGTGTTTGGCATAACGGGCTCTGCCCAGAAATACGCCTATGTTGACAGTGAATACATCCTTGAAAACATCCCCGAATACAAGGATGCACAAAATGAGCTGGATGATATCGCCGTGGAATACCAAAAGGAGATTGAGGATAAGTTTGCAGAAATTGACAAGATGTACCGTGATTTCCAGGCTGAAGCCGTTTTGCTTCCGGATGATATCAAAAAGAAAAAAGAAGAGGAAATAGTGGCTAAAGAACAAGAAGTGCAGGAGCTTCAAAAAAAGAGATTCGGAAAAGACGGCGACCTCTTTCAGAAAAGGGAGGAACTGGTAAAACCGATCCAGGAAAAAATTTACAACGCCATTGAAGAAATCGCTGAAGATAAAAACTATGCCTTTGTTTTTGATAAGTCAGGCAGTTTGACAATTCTTTATGTCAGTGTGAAATTTGATATCAGCGATGATGTGCTTGATATGGTTGGCGCTGAACTTGGAACGGTCAGAAGGGAAGACAGAAAAAGGACCAATCAGCCGCCGGTAAATCCGGGTGATAATAATTTAAACAAAACCGAACCCGAAAGAAACGGCGATTTCAGCCCGTCTCCCATAAGGAAATAATCATTTTTAGCGGGGACAGATCATTTTTTTTGCAGAAGTTAAGATATATTCCATACATTTGCCGCTCAAAATGCGACCATAATTATTTATAAATAGAATGAAAAGATTTATCATCATTATTTTCACAGCCTTATTGGTTTTCAGCTTTCAGGAATCGTCAGCCCAGAGCAAGATTAAGCTTGGTCATGTTGACTTTGGAAAACTATACAGCATGATGCCGGGACTCGATTCTGTCAGAACGATATTCAATGCATACAAGAAAACCATCCAGGATCAGTTTGCCGCTATGCAGGTGGAATACGAGAACAAAATCAACGATTACCAGGCTAATGTTGAAGGTATGTCAAACATTATCAGGCAAACCAAGGAGGCTGAACTGCAGGATCTGGCCGCCAGGCTTGATGCTTTTGAAACACAGGCCACTGAGGATTTGCAAAGAAAAGAGATTGAACTTACTTCACCCATTATTGAGCAGGCAAGGACCGCTGTTGAAAACGTTGCGAAAGAAAACGGTTATAATTATGTGTTTAACAGCACCGAAGGATTGTTGTTGTATGCCGAACCCGCAGATGATCTGTTACCTCTGGTGAAAAAGAAACTGAATATCACCGTGCCTACACCGCAGGATCAGGTCCCGGCGTTGGATATTGAAAAATAAACCTGTATCAATTTCCTTTTTATCTGATCAGGGTGACATAACCCTTGTGGGTCAGTTTTTCTTCTCCGCTTTGCACAAGGATAACCCATACGTAAACCCCTGAAGGGCAAATGTTCCCGTTATTCGTTCCATCCCATCCCATATCGGTCCGGTTGGTTTCAAACACCTTTTGCCCCCACCTGTTGAATATCTGCATTGAGAAAGCTTCCGGTTTTTCAGGAGGATGGGCATACACCCTGAATGTCCTGTTTTTTTCAATTTCGCTCTCCGGATGGAAGGCATTGGGTAAGGGCAAAACAAAAACAGTGATATCATCCGTATATTTCACACCGCTGCAAAGGGTGATCTCGGCAAAATAGGTAGTTGTTTCAAGAGGCGATACCACCAAACGCTCTGAAGAGCCGAGATGTTTTCCTCCCGGGTATGATCCCTCAAACCAGTTCCACGACAGGTTATCTTTAGGTACTACGGGTTCAGGGGCGAAAGGGATAAGTTCTGTTTCGTAATTATCCGGGCCTGCCGGCCTGAAAACACGGCTCTCGGCTTCTACTGTGAATGATTCCCAGTTCCTGCCGGGAATAACTACGCCTGTGTTTTTGTCTTTGTTCAACCCCTGTGTGGCATTATTGCTGTAGTTGGCAAAACAATCCGGCTTGATTGTGATATGGTTGTAAACATGGTGAGTGCCTTCTTCCAAAACAATCTGAAATGAGGCCAGCTTGTCGGGGCAATTGTACATGGGAGCCTCGCACCAGCCGGCAACGAGTTTTCTTGCAGGCGCCGTTCCGGTGACCTGGTAATAAATATACCCTGAGTGAGGCTGGGTGGGCCTTGAAAACAGATCCTGATAAGGACCCATAATGGTTTCCGGGAATATGCTGTTTGGGATAAGCGCCTGTTTCCAATAACTGAGTCCCAGTATGGCAGGTATGTCAAAACTGAGTAAACCGTTTGGACCGATCGCAAATTCTGTGTAGGTGTTGCCAAAATATTCGAATTCAAATCCGATGGGAAATGGCCCGACAAAGTAATCGTCCTGGGCTGTGACCGGCACCCCGAAATAACCTTTATATTGGCCGGATAGTTTGACAGGGATGCCGGCGCTGACGGTTATATCGTCCCCTGCATCCACCTGGCCTGAAATGATGATAGATATAAGTAAAAAGCCGGCAATGAATACGGTTCTCATCCTAAATATGATTTTTTGAACCCACTGAAAGCACAGTAAAGGAGCCCGGATCCAGATGTTTTTGCGCTGTTTCTAACAATTCTTCTGCCGTCACAGATTTGATCAGTGCGATGTAATTTTTGTAATAATCAATGTTCAGGCCGTATTCTGCAAGCGACCTTACGCTGTCACTGAGGGCAAATGGTCCGTCAAGGCTTCTTTGAAAGGATCCGAGAATGTAGTTCTTTACAAGGTTCAGCTCTTCTTCGGGTACAGGTTGGCTGATTATGATTTCAATTTCCCTGAGTATTTCCTGAATGGCCTCCTTCACCACATCGGAGCCAACTTCAGAGGCGATGAAAAAGTACCCGGAATGTTGCATGGATGCCATGCCTGATCCTATTCCGTATGTAAAACCTTTTTCTTCGCGGATCGAGGACATCAGCCGGCTTCCAAAATACCCGCCAAGGATAGTGCTGAGAATCTTCAGTTTCAGAAAGTCAGCATGTGTTTTGTTGAACAATACTTTTCCCAACCGTATGGCCGACTGAACGGCAGATTCTTTTTCAAGAAAACATGATTTTTCGCGGGATTTTATTGGGAAGATAAGTTTTTCTTCCGGCCTGCCTGCCCGCAACCAGTCTGTTTGCCCGAAATGCTTTTCAAGCATTCCTATCATCTTGTCAGTGACTTTGCCTGAAATAATAATGAAGCAATTGCCGGCCCCATAATATTCATTGTGAAAAGATTCCAGATCATTTATGTTAATATTATCATAATCAGACAATTGTGGTGACTTCCCATACGGGTGGTAATCGCTGTAAAGTAAATCATAGAATTTTCTTCTCGCAATAAATTTAACTTTTTGATTTTTAATCAGAAACTTTTGCCTTTGTTTCATATTTAAGACTTCGAATTCCTTTGGCGGGAAATGGGGATTTTTTATGATTTCCTCTGTCAAAGGAAGCAGTTCATGGAAGTATTTAGTGAGTGAAAATAATGAAACGGTGGAAAAGTCCTGGTCATTGGATGTGTCAAGATAGGCTCCGAAATAGTCAATCGTTTCAGCTATCTCCGCAGATGTTCGGCTGCCTGCCCCTTCCCTGAGCATCTTGTGCGAGTATCTGGCTGCCAGTGGTTTTTCTTCAAACCACGAACCTGCCCTGAAAACAAAGTCGATTTTGACAACATCCTGGCTTCCGGCGTTTATCACATACACCGGTAAGCCGTTTGGCAGAATGTTTATCAGCGGTTCATGAAAATTCAGATTTTCAATCAGGTGGGTCGCGGGTTGTTTTTTTCGGTTCACTATCGGCATTTTTTCAGTTTGATTTGTAATATAAGGTAGAACAATTGGATTGCCTGAGAATGGAGCAGGCCACCTCGATGATTTTTTGCGCCGTAACGGAATTGTATTTTCCCACTTCCAGGTTTAACCACCCGGCATCTCCTAAATGTTCAAAAAAAGCAAGATTCATGGCTTTGTTCAGCACATTCATCTGTGAGAATTCAAAAGAGGACTCAATTTTGTTTTTCACTTTTTGCAATTCTTTATCATTTACAGGTTCCGAGGTAATTTTATAAATTTCTTCCTGGAGCGCTGATTCGGCGATTTTAAGATCAATGCCTGCCACCGGCTTTCCGGTGATGACAAACAGGCCTTCGTCCATGTCGCCCGTTATGTAGGCATTGATCTCGCTGAACACCCTTTTTCCTTTCACAAGGTTCTGATAAAGGCGGGATGAATCGCCGTTGGAGAGGATGTCGGAAAGCAGATCGGTAGCGTAATAATCGGTTGCCATCCTGTTGCACATGTGATATGCCTTATATAAGGTATCTAAAGGAACATCACGATGGATGGAAAGCTCCCTGTGCTCATTCTGCTCCGGTTCCGTTGGCAGCTCCCTGTATATTTTTTTCCCTGCGGGAATATGTCCGAACCATCTTTCTGCCAGCTGTTTTATTTCTGCGGGATGAAAATCCCCTGCAACAGTAAGTATGGCGTTGTTGGGATTGTAAAACCTGTTGTAGAAAAGGATTACGTCTTCCATAGTGGCCTTTTCAATGTGCGATATATCTTTTCCAATGGTATTCCACCTGTAAGGATGCACCTGATATGCCATCGGCCTGAGAAGAAGCCACGCATCCCCGTAAGGCTGGTTGAGGTAAACCTGCCTGAACTCTTCAGTAACAACATTCTTTTGAACCTGCAGACTTTTTTTATTAAAGGCCAGTCCTAACATCCTGTCCGACTCAAGCCAGAAAGCCAGCTCTATATTGCTGGCCGGTATTGTCAGATAAAAACTGGTGATGTCATTATTGGTGAAGGCATTGTTTTCACCTCCTGCATTTTCAAGCGGTGTATCGTATTTGGGAATGTTTACCGAACCACCGAACATCAGGTGTTCAAAAAGATGCGCAAACCCCGTTTTTTCAGGATCTTCGTCTCTCGATCCCACGTTGTACAAAATATTTATGGCAGCAATCGGAGTTGTTTTGTCCTGGTGTACGATCACTTTCAGGCCGTTCTCCAGCGTAAATCTTTCAAAGTCGATCATGTTTTTCCTGATAATAAATTATTTAATTGCCTGAAGTAATTCAATTGCAAACTTTCAGCCTGCAAAAATATTTCATTTGAGAGGTTGTTCAATCTTAAAATGTATAAATTTGTCGGAATTGTTTGATTATGGATAAAAAAATGAGGTGAACATGAAAAGAGACAATCTTGTTTTTGAAATTATTGAAAAAGAAAAAAAACGTCAGATGTTTGGCATTGAGCTCATTGCCTCAGAGAACTTTGTCAGCGACCAGGTGTTGGAAGCCATGGGATCGGTAATGACCAATAAATATGCGGAAGGTTACCCCGGGAAAAGATATTATGGCGGATGTCAGCATGTGGATGAAACGGAACAATTGGCTATCGACAGGGTAAAACAATTGTTTGGGGCGGAATGGGCGAATGTGCAGCCCCACTCCGGCGCCCAGGCCAATATGGCCGTTTTTCTGACACTGCTGCAACCGGGTGACAAATTTTTAGGGCTGGATCTTGCACACGGCGGCCATCTTTCACACGGGTCACCGGTAAATTCATCCGGAATACTTTATAAACCTGTGGCTTATGAGGTGGAACAGGAAACGGGAGTGATCAACTACGACAAAATGGAAGAGATCGCATTGCGCGAGAACCCGAAACTTATCCTTGCCGGCGCTTCTGCTTATTCGCGTGACTGGGATTTTAAAAGAATGAGGGAAATCGCCGACAAGATCGGAGCATTTCTGATGGCCGACATTGCCCACCCGGCTGGTCTGATTGCCAAAGGATTGCTCAATAACCCGCTGCCTTACTGTCATGTAGTTACCACCACAACGCATAAAACATTGCGGGGTCCCAGGGGAGGTCTTATCCTCATGGGTAAGGATTTCGACAATCCTTTTGGAAAAACAACTCCAAAAGGTGAAATCAGAAAGATGTCTTCCCTGTTTGATTCGGGTGTATTCCCCGGCATCCAGGGCGGACCGCTTGAACACGTGATCGCCTCCAAGGCCGTTGCCTTTGGCGAAGCGCTGACCCCTGAATTTAAAGATTATATGATCCAGGTGAAGAAAAATGCAGAAGTGATGGCCAATGCATTTATTGATAAAGGATACCACATTATTTCAGGGGGTACTGACAATCACCTGATGCTGATAGACCTCAGAAACAAATTCCCTGAAATTTCAGGCAGGAAAGTGGAAAACACTCTGGTTACCGCAGATATTACCGTCAATAAAAATATGGTCCCCTTCGACAGCCGTTCACCCTTCCAGACTTCAGGGCTCAGGATCGGCACTCCCGCAATTACAACCCGTGGATTGAAGGAAAGGCACATGGAAACAATTGTTGATTTTATTGATCTGGTCATTTCCGATATCGACAACGAAGCACTCATTCAAAAAGTGAAGAAGCAGGTGAATGAATTGATGGCCGGGTTCCCGATGTTTGCCTGGTAAACAGATCCATGTTGATCAGGGTCAATGCACAATAAATATGCTGCTTCCTGGATAAACAGGTTTATCTTAATCCATGTTTTTGCTTTTATGGAACAGATTGGTGAAGTGTTTGTGCAGGGATTAAACTGTTAAAAAGTCACAGGTACCCAGTCCGAAATAGTTTCAGTAGTACCATCGTGACTTGTGGTAATCTTAAGCAATAAAGTTTTGGATAACAACACATTCGGTATCCGGAACCTTATAGTTGCCTTTCCGTTTTCATCTGTCACATTGATCAGCTTTGTCAGGGAAACTCCATTTTCAAAAAGCTCCCATTTGTATTCATGAAAATACAGCGGACCGGATTCGCTGTTTTTTAACTCAATGTTCACAGTGACTAAATCCCCCGGGGAATATTTATCCTCACCAAAAAGTATTTTCACTGTAGGTTTGGAGATATCCAAAATTACGGGTAAGTTTTGTCCTGTTGTTGGAATGTAATCTTCTGTCATTCGGTTTGTCTTTCCGTCTTCTGACCGGAGCAGAGAAAAGGGCAGCAAAAAAAGGGCAAGAATCATTGTTGCGACAGGTTGCGGGCAGTTTTTGCGAGTAAGCATAGTTTTATATATTTTAGTCTTTGCATTTGACATTAAACACCAGGTAAAGGTTGTCAGGTTAAAAACTTATTTTCTTCATGGCGACCATTTCATTTCCATTGTTCCGGAATCCGGGTTTCTGCTTAGGCAAACAGTTTATTCTGCCGCGATGAAGTATTCCCTGTAAACCAAAGGGATGTATCTTGAAATTTTCGCTGTGGCGCCCTTATATTCCGAAATTGTTGTCACAAGCAAGCTCCTTGCTTCAGAATTGTCGCAGGGAATCTGAAATGACAGTTTTGCCCTTCCGTTTTCATCCGTCACTTTAAACTGTTTTTGTACAAAGTAGCCATTGATGGACAGCTCCCAGGAAAAGACATGAAAATACAGGGCAGAGGCATCCTTTGTAGTAATGTCAACTATTAAAGTAACTTGCTCCCCGGGCAGGTATGAATTTTTGTCTGTTTGTATATTGATGGATATAGCCTGTACCGAAGAACTGCCACTAACAGTTCCTTCGTTTTCACAGGAAATTTGTCCTGTTTCCTGTGAAATCAACGGGAATGGAGTTAAAATGAAAGAAAACCAGAGTGAAGTAAGCAAATATAATCCTGATCTCATTGTCGTTTTCATTGTAGTTTGTGTTTGTGTTTGACAAGTTTGTTTCATGACATAAAGGTACTTTACTACAAAGCGGATTTCAAGTACAAATCAGTATATGGCAGGAATGTAAAAGAATCCGGCAGAAATTGCCCTGCAAACGGAAACCGGCTGATGAAAAATAGTGGCTCAAAACGGGATTTCTACCAGTTTATCCTCCCTATAACCAGATTTTTGTTCACAAATGGACAATTTAGAATAAATCTAAATTTATACATATTTGCTGTTTTGTATTTTTCAGATAGATAAATAGTTTTATTTGACATCAGTTTTTTACAAAGAAATTTAATAATCAGAGCTTGGAAAAACCTGGAAAACCGATTCGTTATTGATTAAATAATCCGTTTGATTGTTTCCCGTGGTGTTTTTCCTGGCTGATTTTGAAAATGTTTTATTGTATTATCTAATGATCATGAAGAAGAGAAATTTTACCCTACAGAAACTATTGCTGGTTTGCGTATTCTGTTGCATTCATTTTTTCGCTTTTGCCCAACCCGAACTGGTGAAGGATATCAATCCCAACTCAAATAAGATGGGCAGTAGTCCGGCAGAACTTGTTGAATTTAATGGAATGCTTTATTTTATTGCAGAAGATGAGGTTCATGGGGAAGAGTTGTGGAAAAGTGACGGGACTGAAGCCGGAACAATAATGGTCAAAGATATTTATCCGGGTAAAAATGACGGATGCTGGGGGCAATTGACAGTGGCAGGAGGATGGCTTTATTTTGTCGGAAGAGATCAGTCCCATGGTATTGAGCTGTGGAAAAGCGATGGTACTGAAAATGGCACCGTCATGGTTAAAGATATTTATCCTGGGGAGTATTCCGGTACTCCAGAATATTTGACTGAATTAAATGGAGAGGTTTTTTTCAGTGCAAGGAATGCGTCAAACAACACCCAACTATGGAAAAGCGATGGAACTGAGGCCGGCACCATGCAGGTTTCTACAAATTGTTCCCGGCCTAAAAACATAACCAATGTTAATGGAACTTTGTTTTTCTCTTGTAATGAACAATATATAGAGATTAGTTTTGAGCCTCCGGAGGGATTAGTGTACATAGATTTGTATAAAAGTGATGGTACAACGCCTGGCACTGTAATAATCAGTACATTATATGGTGGAATGATAATCGGAGGAATGCCTTATGAAATTGAAGTCGATAATTTCATTTATGCAAATAACCTGGTATTCTTCCAGTTCTCTTTTGATGACCAGGCAGGGTGGTTTAACGAGAGTCGTACCACTTTGTACACCTATAATGGCTCATTATTACAGGCATTGTTAACGGGCAAATATAATAATGATTCAGATACATACATTGGAATAAATGATATTCTTTATTTTACCCATAATAGTTATTCAAATGGTAATAGTTTGTGGAGATCAGACGGAACCCTGGGAAATACATATGAAATATATAACTTTGAATGTAATGAGATAGATAATTTCGCCAGTTTCAATGGAACTCTTTATTTCACAGGAAGAACTTATAACTACACAAATATTTTAAAATTATACCAATGTGACGGGGTCAATGTTACTGAATTAAAATCATTTGGAGATTATTCTGCTACAATTGGAACCATATTTCAGAATAGTTTATACTTTACAGCCAGACCATACGAGGGAAGCAGTGAATTATGGAAGATCACCGGCTCAAATACCACTTTTATTGAAAGTTATCCATTCATCAGTATCCTTGGAGCATACAACAATTCTATGTTTATGGAACTCAACGAGGGGATTCACGGCAATGAGTTCTGGAAAAGCAATGGCAATCCCGGTGGAAGTATGCTTATTAAAGATATAAACTTTGGCTCGGCTGATAGTGACCCTGAAAACCTTACTGCTTTTAGCAATACAATACTTTTCAGCGCCAATGATGGTTCTCATGGTATTGAAATATGGAAATCCGATGGAAGTACTGCAGGAACAGCATTGTTAAAGGATATCTGTGTTGGAGTGGAAGACAGTGAACCTCAGTATTTTACAAATTTCAATAATATCACGATATTTAATGCTAATGACGGAATAAATGGAGGAGAGCTATGGAAAACCGATGGATCAACTTCCGGAACAGTATTGATCAAGGATATATATCCCGGTACTGAAGGAAGTTATCCTTATCACATCACCAGGTCAGGCAGTAATGTTTATTTTACAGCTTATACAGCAACCAATGGACGGGAATTGTGGAAAACCAATGGTTCGGCTTCAGGAACAGTATTGTTGAAAGATATATACCCTGGAAGTTCCTTACATCACGCCCCCGAGAAATTAGTTGACGGTAACGGAGTGCTGTTTTTTACTGCCGAAGGCGATCCTTATGGAAGGGAACTTTGGAAAAGCAGTGGTACTTCTGCAACCACGGTTATTGTCAAAGATATTTATTCCGGAAGCACTGGCTCTTATCCTGATTATCTTACCTTTTCGAATGGATGGTTGTTTTTCAGCGCTTCCAGCAGTGGCAATGGTGAGGAGTTATGGAAAAGTAACGGAACAGGATCCGGAACAGTAATGGTTAAAGACATTAGGCCAGGTTCAAGCAGTAGCGGACCTGAGTATCTTACCTTTAGCAACGGGATCCTTTTCTTTTCAGCCGGGAGTTCGGAAAACGGCCGGGAATTATGGAGAAGTGACGGAACAGAAAATGGTACTGTGCTGGTAAGGGATATCATTCAAGGAAGTTCCGGAAGCGAACCTGAAGACCTGATCGATGTAAATGGCACCTTATTCTTTACGGCAGAAGATGGAATCAATGGAAGAGAATTATGGAAAAGCGATGGTACGGAAAACGGGACAATTCTGGTAAAAGATATGAATCCGGGGACGGGTGACGGTAGCTATTATGATTTTTTTAATGTAAACGGCACCTTGTTTTTCACCTTTTTTAACGAAGTACTCGGGATGGAGTTGTGGAAAACAAATGGATTTGAGTTTGGTACCGTCTTGGTCGACGATTTATACGAAGGTGATAACAGCAGTACACCGAAGTATCTGGCAAGTATCAGTAACAATATCTATTTCGCTGCAGATGACGGCCCCGGTCATGGCCGGGAACTGTGGCGGTACGAAAATGTTGACATTATCCTTCCACCTGAAAACCTGCATGCGGAATTGCTGAATTTCACCGATGTAAAACTTACCTGGGAAGCGCCTCAGCCTCCCAAAGGCAAACTCCTGAAAGCGCTGGAGGGATTCAATGTATATCGAAACAATCAACTGCTTAATCCGGCCCCATTGACCACCCTTACATATAATGATCCCGGAAGGCCTGCCGGATTATACAATTATTATGTCACTTCAGTTTATAGCGCTGAAGAGTCAGATCCTTCCAACAATGAGGAGGTATTGGTCACCACACAGTTCACGGTAGATCTGAAGTGTTTCCTTGAAGGGCCGTTTAACGGAACAGACATGGATCCCTGGCTTAATGATGTAATACCTTTAAATCAACCCTTCGATACAATACCCTGGAACTACAACGGGATTGAAAAAGTTCAGGCTATTCCCGGCCCTGACATCGTCGACTGGGTTTTGGTTGAAATCCGGGAAACGGCAGGAGAAGCCGCATATGCTACCCCCGAAACCCGTGTTGCCATTAAGGCCGCTTTTCTTCTGTCAAATGGGTCTGTCGTTGACCAGGATGGAATCAGTCCGCTTGTTTTTAACCATAAGGTATATGGCAGCCTGTACGCGGTTATTTACCACAGAAATCACATCCCGGTGCTCTCACAATTGCCCCTGCAATTAAACGATCATACCTTCACCTATGATTTTACTACCGGCGCCGACAAAGTATATGGCGGAAGCCTGTCATATAAACAATTGGCCCCGGGTATCTGGGGGCTTTCCGGCGGGGATGGAAACGCCGACGAATTTGTTAACAATGCAGACAAAAACGATATCTGGGTGCCACAGGCCGGTCAGTCGGGTTATCGCCAGGGAGATTTTGACCTGAACCGTCAGGTGAATAACGGCGATAAACTGGATATATGGGTGGTGAACACAGGCCTGGGCGGACAATTGCCACCTCCGTTCACATGCGGGGATTCCATCATTGATTTAAGGGACGGGAAAAAATACAGCACCCTTTCAATAGGTACTCAATGCTGGATGGGGGAAAATATGAATACGGGAACAATGCTGAATGGAAATGAAGAACAGGAAAACAATGGCATCATAGAGAAGTATTGTTACGACAACGATTCTGCCAATTGCGGAGAATACGGGGGCCTCTACAAATGGGACGAGGCTATGCAGTACGTAACCACAGAAGGTTCAAAAGGTATTTGCCCGCCAACAGGGGGATGGCATATTCCTGCCGATGAGGAATGGAAAATGCTTGAAGGAGCAGTTGACAGCCAGTTTGACTACCCGGATAGTGAATGGGACGGGACAGGTTGGAGAGGATTTGATGCAGGTTTAAACCTGAAAACCACCACCGGATGGTATGGTGGGGGAAATGGCACGGATTTATTTGGTTTTTCCGCAAAACCTGCCGGATTCCGCAACACAGGTGGTGATTTCCAGAGCCTTTTTGAGGGAACATTTTTCTGGACATCCAAAGAATATCAATTGGTTGATAAGTGGAGACGTGGGTACGATTGGAATCATGAAAGCTCAAACAGGTACTATGTTTCAAAGTACTATGCTCCAAGTGTCAGGTGTATTAAAGATTCAGTTTTAAACAATCCTCCTAACCAGCCGGGCGAACCGATCCCATTCAATGGCGCCGTCCAGATTTCTCTTGATACTCTTTTAAGCTGGTCGTGTACTGATCCGGATAGTGATGCAATAACCTATAGTGTTTACCTCGGGTTGAGCCCCGAACCCGGCTTTTTCTTAAAAGATTTGACCGCTTCACAATGTAATACCGGTCCGCTCATCGCTGATACATTATATTACTGGAAAGTTGTAGCAACCGACACCAGGGGGGATTCAACGATAAGCCCGGTATGGGCCTTCCATACCACTAGTTTTGAATGTGGCGGGCTGTTGCTTGACAGCCGCGACAACCGGGTATATAAAACCATCCTCATTGGCAACCAGTGCTGGATGGCCGAAAACCTGAACATCGG
>JAFGME010000107.1 GCA_016927695.1 Bacteroidales bacterium | reverse complement strand
ACAATGAAATAATATTTGAAGCTTTGGAAGCTGGGGCAATAGGAATATTACCAAAGAATGCTGAAAAGGAAGAGTTATTAAATGCAATTGATAAAGTGAGCAAACATGAGGAATACCTTGGTGATTTTATTAAAAATATAATAGTAAAAAGCTATATAAATAAGACCGAATTAGGCCGTAAGTATATTGCACAAAAAGACATAATACTTTCAGAAAGGGAGATTGAAGTAATAAAACTATCAGCCGAAGGTTTTAGCTCTAAAGAGATTGGAAGTAAGCTTTTTATCAGCGCAAGAACTGTTGAGTCACACAAGAATAACATTATGCAGAAACTTAACTATACTTCAACAATTGAATTGGTTAAATATGCGATTAAGAATAAGATTATTGAGATTTAACCTTCCTTCGAAATTATCTTAAACATATAGCACTCTCTTTTAATGAAGTAAAACTTCTTAAGTAAATCTACTTAATTAAAACCAATAAAATTACCTATTGCTAGATTATCAGCCTGTTAATATCTTTGCATTTTGTTAAATTCTTTTAAAAAGCAATATTATGAGATTTACAAATTTTACATTTCTGTTATTAATTATTATCTCTGGTAGTATTAATGCTCAGGTAAATTCCTTAGTAGAAAACATAACGCTGATGAATCAAAAAGGAGAAATTATCAGCACTGAAGAAAATTCGCATGCAAATAAAGATGGGGAAACAGTTATTTATGAAGTTTTAAACCCATCTGAGGGACTGGTTGATGAATACCTGAAGACACCCATCAAAGGGGCAAACTATTATGAAGCAGGTCCTCTTCCTGAAGCTGAGTATTTAAGTGATATGATCTATTCAACAGATGGTTCAAAAGTCTTTTTTCTTGGCAGGCAGTCTGAAAGCGTTACAGTTTTTGATGTATCTACCAAAGAAGTGATAACAAATGTTACTGTCGGAGCTGGTCCTTTATCGATTGATATAAATGATAATGTTGCCGTTGTGGCATGTCATTTTGATAATGCTCTTACTATAATTGATTTATCTGATTACAGTACCGTAGATGTTAATACCAGTGACAGTCCAACTTATGTCAAAATAAATCCTGCAGGGACTCACGCTTATGTTGGGGTTTTAAATGATGTAACTTCCGGAACTTGCGAAATTATTAATTTATCAACCTACACAGTAGAAACAACAATAACTGATTTTCCTGTTCGGTCTGTCACATTATCATTCACAACAGGTCACGGCCGGAATTATATTAAGTATAACCCGCTTGTTTTTACCCAAAATGGTGACTATTTGGTGGTTTGTGATAAAAACAACAATGCACTGAACTTTTATAATACAACGTCAAATACATTTGAAACACAAATAGCAATTCCGGGATGTATGAATTTGGGTATTTCTCCAGACAGTTTGACAGTTTATACAACCAGTGCCGACCTTAATAAAGTATATAGAATTGATGTTACAACTCAATCTATTATTGGTAATGGAATAGAAATCCCAAATGGAATAAATCAACCTACTGATATTGTTAGCAATAGTGATGGTACGAAGATTTATTTGGGAGGCAATAGTAATAACGGTAATTTAGTTGACTTTATAGATAATGAAGTTACGTTGATTAATTCTGGAAAAGCAAATTGGTGCGGCGTTACTTATGATCGTCAATATGCAATTGCCGGGTCCTATAATTTTACGATAGTTAATTTTAACACAGAAGCGCTTGAAGATTTTGTAGCAGGATATGGTACAGGTGTAGGAGCAGTTTCTCCGAATTCTTATGAAGCAATAGGTTTTGCTCCGGTAGGTTTTGAAGGAGCTCATATTTTTTCTTTCCCCACAGTGTCCAATATTAATTATGAGGGAACAATAGTTCCCGCAGATGGAATTGAAGGCGACGCTCCTGTGAAAGTTAAAGTGACTGCCGATGGTTCAAAAGTTCTTACGGCCAATATTTGTTCGCAAAATGTAACTGTTTTTAATCTTGCAACCAACTCAATTGATACCATTTTTTCCTTCCCATTTGATGCTGATATAAAGAATGTATCTGCCACCCACGATTCCCAGTACGCAATAGTGACATTTGATGATCTGGGAGTATCTAAAATTATTGATCTGAACAATTTGGAGATTGTTGCCACTGTCCCCGGTGGCGGGCATACGATCAGAATTTCTGCGGATAATCAATATGCTTATGTTTCCAATGTTGCAGGTACAGATAAAATAAATATTATTCATCTGGACGGTGCCGGTTCTTCCAATATCGGGTCTATAGTAACAGGTCAAATGGGATCTACTTATGCACAATACGGAATCCTAAGCGATATTCGTATTTCACCTGATGGTAATTATCTTGCGATAGCTGTTTCTTTTGATGATGCCGTAAAAATAGTTGATTTAGCCACAAATACAATTGTACAAACGCTTACAACTGATTTTGACTTTCCTCTGAGATTGTGTTTTAGTGATGATGGAACCAGGCTTGCTGCCTCAAATTATTACGGGAATACTGTTACAATAATCAATTTTAACGGAAGTTCATCCTCGGTTCAGGGGGTTTACTCATCCGGTGGTACTTACCCTACAAGAATGGCATTTAATTCGTCAACAAATGAGTTTTACGTATGCAATAATAACTCTAACAATGTTGCAAAAATTGATGCTAATACCGGATCACTTACGGGAAATATAGGTCTGCCAGGATCACCGACCAAAGTTGCATTTGACAGTAAGGGCAATCATATAATTCTTTATCGTGCCAATGACGAACTTCACAAAATCATCAATAGCCTTGGGGAAGAATTTGATATACCCTCTCGTCCTGCAAACTTTGATATTAACCCGAATGATATTACAGCAGTGGTTTCACCAGGTCTGGATTATTTATCAATTATCAACTGGACAACCAATTCTTTTGAGTTGGATCTCAGGGTTTATCTTGAAGGACCCTTTGTTGGAGTGGAAATGACTACATCGCTTAACTCTGGCGGGCTGATTCCATTATCACAACCATTCAATACAGCACCCTGGAATTACCAGGGTACAGAAGCAGTGGGTGCCATCCCAAATACAGAAATTGTTGACTGGGTACTCGTAGAATTGAGGGATGCTGCTACTGCTACCCAGGCGACAGGGCAAACTATGGTGGCCAGAAGTGCAGGATTCCTGTTGAAAGATGGGAATATAGTAGATCTGGACGGGCAGTCTCTGCTTTCTTATAGCAATTTGACCATACAAGAATCGCTTTTTGTGGTTATCTGGCACCGGAATCATTTCAGTATAATGTCTGCCATACCCTTGGTTGAAAACGGAGGTGTATATACGTATGATTTTACTTCAGGGGCTGGCCAGGTTTACGGAGGATCAATCGGCCATAGGGAGATTTCACCGGGCATCTGGGGAATGGTTGGTGGGGATGGTAATTCCGACAACCAGGTGAATAATTCTGATAAAATTGAGGTATGGTTACCTGAAGCCGGGACAAATGGTTATTTACAGGGGGATTTCGACATGAATACCCAGGTGAACAATCAGGATAAACTGGATGTTTGGTCCCCAAACAGCGGATCAGGAGGACAGGTCCCTGAGACCACGAACGAAAAAAATGCTGACCCTGAATAATAAGTGCTGTTTATCGTCAGCAAAAGTTGGACAAATTAGAGCATAAAGTTAAGAGATACTGTTTCCTTCTCATTTTCATGGTACGCTCCCTGGTGCGCCTCCTTCTGTCTATGATCTCCTTATCCCTGCCAAAATACACATCTGCAGGAGTAAGGTTGTTGAGCGACTCATGATAACAATGGTTGTTGTAATAATCCACAAAAACCCCATCAATCCCTTAACAGGCAATGTCCTTAGGAATTTAACATGCTGGTGGAAAAAGGGTTATTAACAAAAAGAAAAAAGTAAGCAAAAAAGAAAAAGTCAACATAACAATAACATAAACATAAAACGGTCAACGTTATTCAGGCAAGCTCAGAAAATGTAATATGTAATATGAAAAATGGAAAATGGAAAATGTCCTGTAAATCCTGCTGAATAAATTGACCTAAATATTGACCAATTTTAAATCACATAATCCTATGAAGAAGAGTTGGATTCCAAATATTCTATTGGGGATTTGAACCGCCTTCACCTGTGGGATTCTTTCTTAATGCCCTGCCGGGCAAGATCGTTGTTTGCAGGATTTCACTTAGTTGCCCGACTAGGGGTCGAACCTAGAGTCTTCTGATTCAGAGTCAGACGTGTTGCCAATTACACTATCGGGCAAAATCGTTGCAAAAATATTAAAAAATCCAGATAATCAAATTTTCCCCGAAAAATAGTTTGTTCTTATTTTCCGCTAATTTTCGACCAGGTTTCCCTGAGGGTGACAGTTCTGTTGAAAACCAGTTTATTACCGGTTGTGTCAGGATCAACGCAGAAATAGCCCAGGCGCTGAAACTGAAACTTTTCATAAGGTGTCGCCCCCTTCACGCCCGGTTCAATTTTGCCGTTAACCACCGTTAGCGAATCGGGGTTGAGATTGTCTTTGTAATCCTTCCCCTCTTCTGCAATATCCGGCTCTTCTGTTTTGAATAATCTGTCGTAAAGTCTCACCTCTGCATCCAGCGCATGTGGAACCGACACCCAGTGCAGGGTACCCTTCACCTTCCTCTCGCTGCCTGAACCGCTTCTGGTTTCCGGATCGTAAGTGCAGCGGATCTCCGTGATGTTTCCCTGCTCATCCCGGATGAAATCCTCACATTTTATAATGTAGGCGCCCTTTAACCTGACCTCTCGTCCGGGCCCCAGCCTGAAAAATTTAGCAGGCGGATTTTCCATGAAGTCGTCTCTTTCTATAAAAATTTCGCGGGTGAAAGGCACTTTCCTGCTTCCGGCTTCAGGATCTTCGGGATTGACGTCAAGGTCAAGGTCTTCGGTTTTCCCTTCGGGGTAGTTGGTGATGACCACCTTCACCGGATCAAGCACCGCAAATATCCTGGGCGCCTTTTTATTCAGGTCTTCCCTGACGCAGAACTCCAGCAATCCGACATCAATCACGTTTTCGCGTTTTGCCACCCCTACCCTTTCTGCAAACATACGTATGGATTCAGGGGTATATCCCCTTCTCCGCAATCCGGAAATGGTGGGCATACGCGGATCGCTCCAGCCTTTTACATACCCTCCGCTGACAAGCTCAAGAAGTTTCCTTTTGCTCATCACCGTGTAGCTCAGGTTCAGGCGCGCAAACTCATACTGCCGTGGCCTGTAATCCGTATCGATGATGTTGTCCAGAAACCATTCGTACAAAGGCCTGTGTATCTCAAATTCAAGGGTGCAGATGGAATGGGTTATCCCTTCCAGGTAATCCGACTGCCCGTGGGCATAGTCGTACATGGGATAAATACACCATTTGCTGCCGGTCCTGTGATGTTTTGCATGCATGATTCTGTAGAGCACCGGATCGCGCATGTGCATGTTCGGCGAAGCCATATCAATCTTCGCCCTGAGCACCCTCGTGCCATCCGGGAATTCTCCGTTTTTCATCCTGAGGAAAAGGTCCATATTCTCCTCTGCCGAACGTTTCCTGAAAGGACTTTCTGTCCCCGGCCTGGTGGGCACACCCCTCTGCTCACTGATGAGGTCGGCTGACTGATCATCCACGTATGCCTTTCCTTCCCGGATCATTTTTAGCGCCCATTCGTACAACTGGCCGAAATAGTCAGAGGCATAAAAAAGCCGGTCTTCCCAGTCAAAGCCCAGCCACCTGACATCTTCCATGATCGACTGAACATATTCCTCCTCCTCTTTCGTGGGATTGGTATCATCAAAGCGCAGGTTGCACCTGCCGTTGTATTTTTCTGCCAGCCCGAAGTTCAGGCAGATCGATTTTGCGTGCCCGATATGAAGGTAACCGTTCGGTTCGGGAGGGAAACGGGTATGTACCCTGCCTTCGTTCTTTGCGTTCCTGATGTCTTCTTCGATGATGGCTTCCAGAAAATTCAGCGCTTTCTGGGGCTCTTGTCCGTTCCCGGTTTTCTTCAGATCATTGTCGTTCATAATCCCGCTAAATTAAAAAGAAGGCAAAATTATAAACAAAATGGCACATACCAACAAAAAGGGTGACCCGTTAAAATGATCACCCTGAAACTATTTGTAACATTACGTTTTTACCTGATAAAGACTTTTTGAGTGGTCACTTTACCATGAGTGGTCACTTTTACCAGGCAATAGCTGTCAGGTTGCAGCACACCGGCCTGAATAGTGCAGAAGGAGTTGAATTCCTGTGAGAGGATCAATTGACCCAGGATGGAATACACCTCCACTGTGCCGGAAAGTTCTTCATCTGAGATCACCCGGATACCGTTTTCATCGGTAAATATTTTTATGCCTGCCATTATACCGGCAGCCTTTTCCCCGGATTCTGCATTGTTCTCAAACAAAATGCGGAACCTCCCGTTGTGGGCGCCTGCCGGGGTAAAAAAACCATATTGGGAAACCAGTTTGATGTTGATCAACTTGTTCAGTTCCATATCCTCGAAAAAAACATCTAAATAGTCGGGAATCGCTTCGGAGCCGGCAAATGAAATAATATATCTGCCTGCCACCCCGGCTTCAAAGCCAACAGGAACCACCATACCCGCTTCAAAACCGGCCAGGGCGTTTACCGTAAGCCGGTTTCCTTCTGCCAGACTGTATATCTGTGGACATTCTGTGATTCCGCCAAGCTCATAGGCATCAAAATCGCTGTCAAAGCCGCCGCCTGCTCCCGGGTATTCGCATAAAATCATTTCATCCGAGTATCCGTTTCCGTTTAAAACCAGGCTGAGATGCAGGTTTCCCATAGAGGATTTGTAAAAAGGCTGGTAGCTGTGTATCCTCGCACTCTGAGGCATCGTTAATGAAGGAGATGCAGCGTTGGCTTTCACGAAGAATCCCTGGGTTACGGGGATTTCGCCGCTGGGCGCCGTCCCGATTTCGGTAAGCCTGTTCCAGGTGAGGTACTGTATGCCGTTCCAGAAGTATGCAGTAGCGTCGATATTGGCGGTAGTCCAGTTGGTATTCCATTCAAGGGAAGATGGAAAAGGGTTCCCGACAAAATTCCATCCGTGACCTTCTCCGGCGCCGTTGCTGAAGGTAACCGGAGCAGCCTTGTCACCGCTGTTCAGCAGCCCTCTGAACTCTACGGTAGTGGTTCCGGTGATTCCTGCGGAAGCCCAGGCTCCGTAACCCCTGGCCACATTCAGGGGAATGTTCACCGGCACAATAAAGTTCCATAAACTGTCGGGTTCACTCCAGTCGATCAGGTAAATATCGGTGTAAACACCTGACAGCGCATTGGAAACAGGGGAAGAAATATAATGCCATCTTTCTTCACTGAGATATTGTTCCACAGCGCCGGAAACAGAGGGTGTATTGTGAATCAGACTTCCTGTTCCGGAGGCATCCGATTCAATGATGAGCCCTGCATTTCCCGCCTGATTGGTGAGTGTTCCGCTCACGGTAAGGAAGGAAACCGGTGCAATATGAACACTTCCGGCAGCAAGGATATTCAGCTCAAGAAGCGTTTCTTCTGTAGTTACGGTAACTGTGTGTGTGATATTCACTCTTGCCCAGTCATTCAACGGGTAATACTGCCCGGACGCCCAGGTAACCGTGTTGTTCCAGTTGCCATTCTGTATTGAAATATAAGGTATCGGCGCTGTTGAGGCAACCCAGTCGGAATAGGCAATATTCAGCAGCTTTGCAGGGTTGCCGGAGGCCGATTTGTCCCACGCAAACCGCCCGTTGGTTTCATTGAAATCAATGTAACAAACCAGATTGGACTGGGAGGCGGGGGTGACAAGTTTCCTGTGGATGTTTTGCCGGATCTGGTTGACGGATCTTGCGGAATTCCAGATCCTGAGTTCATCAATATATCCTTCAAAATATTCACCTTCACTGTTATCATTGCCGGTGTGGAATCGGGTACTGCCATTTCTTCCGATGCAGATGTCGGCAGAATGGGCATACACCAGCGTACCCATGCCGCTGCCGAATTCATTGCCATCAAGAAATGCCTTTAACTTATCAGGCTGAAGGACAGATGTGGCATTTTGCAGGCTGAGGACAACATGGTGCCATCTCTGGGAACTGATAGCTCCTGTTGAAAGATAAGTGCCGGCCCATGATGTTTCTGTCTGGTTCCAGCCGCCTGCGTAAAGCGTACCGCTTTGGATGTAAATATTGAATCCCCTGGTGGCGCCCCCCTCTTCGTAAATAACCTGGGGAGTGGTTTTGCCGATGTTTTTGGCAAAAAACCAAACTTCAATCGTCCTGTTGGCATAGGGCCCCCCGGTGTTGATATCTGCAGAATTCAAAAGCAGACCATAGTCGTCTGAACCGTTAAAATCGAAAGTGAATTCATTCACTTCATCGCCGGCAGGAAGCCAGTAGGGATCGGCATTGTCAGGATTATAACTGCTGCCCAGTTGGCCTTGGTAGCCATAAGGACCCGAATCCGTGAGTGTTTGCCCTGAGCCCGTGTTAAACTCATAATAAAGCATCAGGCCGGTCTGGCTCCCGGGGGAAGAGATGCCGTTTTGCATGATGTCGGCGATCTGGACAGGGGTAAGGGCAATGTTCCAGACACTGACATTGTCAATAAGCCCGTCGAAGTAATTATTATTCCTTGCTCCGTTAAAATAGGTTGCTTCCGATCCGTCGCCGATGATTCCGTACCTTGTGACGCCTGTTCCAAGCGGCAAACCCCCGTGAGGATTCAGCGAATCGGCATCCAGAATGCCGTCCACGTAAATTTTTTTGTCGGCGCCATCGAATACGCCGCATATAAAATGCCAGTTCCCATCCCTGATGTTGACGCTTCCCGTCATATCATGGATGACACCGTCGGAGCCGGCAGTGGCAAATCCCACCACTCCTGTGTTGCGGCTGCTCCCGCCTATTTCAAGATGAAAATATTCCGAACGGTCAAAATCAATAACCGACCAGCCTCCTCCATCGCCATACAAACGTACCCATCCACATAGGGTGAGGGCTTGTATCTGGCCGTTGGCAGAATAATAGGCGGGAAGAGCGACGTAATCGTCAATGCCATCAAAATCAAGGCAATAACCCTCCTGGGATCGTGAAACCTCAATGTTCAGCAGCGTGCTTAAAATCAATGTCGAAACGGTAATTAATTTTTTCATATGGGTATGAATTTGGTGAATACAATGCAAAATTATATTATTTTTTGTTACATAATATAAAAATTATGAGCAAAAAAAATCCTCATTAACAAGCTATAAATTTAGGGGGAAAAAACTAGAATGTAAAGAAAAAAGGGATTTTTTTTGGATAGATTTTTTTTAGTACGAAATCCAGTACGATAAGTAAAACCACCGAGCCGACAATCATCAGTGTGAGAGGAGACACATGGACTGTTGAAAAAACATCCAGGAAGCCTTCCCTTGTATCCTTCCATACCGGATTATCAAAAGAAAAAAAGTTCAGGCTGTTGAATTGCTCCGGATATATACGGAAATAGAATACCAGAGAGAGGAGGGTCATCAGGGTAAGGGCGATATAAGTGAAAACAGGCTTGAACGCGAAATATCTGTACCCCTTTTCAGGCCGTACCCCGGATAAAAGAATCACCTCTCTCAGCACTTTTTCGGTAAAGTCATCAGAGGGTTTTGGCGACCCGGTTTTCTTCATAAGGTCTTTAAACTGCTCTTCTTCATTGCGTTTCATGTCGTTCATTGCTTCATTTTTCTGTGTTCTGCCCCCGGTTTCCGGCCTGGGGTTCCCGCATGGATAGTTGCCTGCTGTCCGCCGTTTCCTCTCCCCTGTCCACCGGTAACGGTTTCCCCTTGCAAAAAATTTCATCGCGGATCTTTTTCCGGATCCTGAAAAGTCTGACTTTCACATTGGATTCAGAGTACCCGGTAATTTTGCTGATCTCTTCAATGTTCAAATCATCCTTGTAATACATGCAAATCAGGCTGTTGTCGCCGGCCTCCAGGTTTTGAAGGGCTTTCTCTAATAGTATAAGCTGATCCTTCTCATCAGAATCATCCGGGTCGAATACGATTTGCGGGTCGTCTGCCCTGTTGATGAGGGAGTCATCCAGTTCCGTTTTTTCCGGCATAAACTTCCTCGTCCTTGAAATGGCAGTGTTATAAGCAATCCGGTAAAGCCAGGTGGAAAACTTCGAGTTAAAGCTGAAAGAAGAAAGGGCCTGGTATGCTTTCAAAAACACATCCTGGGCCGCTTCTTCGGCATCTTCATTGTTCCTGAGTATTCTGTAACTGATGTTGAAAACCATATTTTTATACCTGTTCACTAAAAAAGCATAATCTCCGGGCCTTCCGGCCAGTACCTGCCTGATATATCGGATATCTTTATCCTTTTCCATCTGATGGTTAGACGATTGAAGCGCCTTCCGGTTACACACCGGTCAAAAATATAGTATTTTGTAACCGGAGCGGAAAAGGGGCGTCAAAGAGGTAGAACAAACATTTATCAACTTTTAAAAATTGAAACTTATGCTCACCGAAGTAATGATTCCCATCGGATTTTTTGCCCTGATCTATGGCATAATTCACCTCCTGGTAAGGAGAAAAGAAAGAATGGCGCTTATTGATAAAGGGCTTGACGCTTCCATTTTTTATAATAAAAAAGGTATCGACACCTCCCTGAAATACGGACTGCTCCTGGTCGGATCGTCCCTGGGACTGATCATCGGGAATGTCCTTTCGCGCACCGCCTCCTTTACCGACGTTAAAGAAGTGGCCTATTTTGCCATGGTATTCCTGTTTGGAGGCCTGAGCCTGGTGATATACTATTTTCTGCTGAAACGATCATCCGGAACGGACAGTAAAAAGTGATCCCTGATTCAATGACGGTGTATCCTGCAGTGACGCCGTCATTGAATGGCGATTAATAATCCCAAATTGGTCATTAGAATATTAGGTCTAATAACGGTCATTAGAAATAATGCTATGTAATGATTTAATTATGTGCTCATCGGGCAATTGTGTTGTATAATCGTAGGCAACGGGATAATATTTTTGGTATAGTTGTAAAGTGGCCATTAGTCGTTTTTCTTCTTATTGTTTTTCTTTTTGGCTTCTTTCAGTACCTGTTTTTCTTCGCTTTCCAGTTTGCGTTGTGTTTTCTTTATATCACCCGCAGGAGCAAGGTTTTCGGGTTGAATGCCTCTTTCGATAAGCATTCTTCTCACAGCACTGCTGTTGTCCACATGCTCTTTTTCAATAGGGAGATGTCCTTTAAGATCCTTATTTTGCACATTCAGGCCGGTCATTTCTGCCGCCAAATCTTTTGCTTTAATGCTGATGGTTGGGAGAAAATCAGCGACAGGGCGGTTTTCGGGGGCGCCCATTTTCTTTTTCAACTGCATCGTTGAAAGCCTAAACAATGCCTGATCGCCTTTGGAACGGATTATTGTAAATCCCTCGCTGTCGACACCCCTTTCGTATAATATTCCGGAGAGCTGACTTTCGGTATGGGATAGTTTTTCACGGGCTTTTACCCTTTCAAATTCCAACAGCCGTTGTTCCACCAATTCGGCCCTGCGGGTTTGCACGGCGAAATAGTTCTGGGCGAATGCAATTTCGGCTTTTCTGCTATCGCCATTTTGAGCAATAAGATAGCAGGCATAACGTGTAAGAAGTATGTCATCAATTTCATGTTGCGCTCCTTTTCCGGCTTCGATCACCTTCCTGACGTCAGGAAAGTGATATTCTGGTTGCTCGCCGGCGTTTAAACAGGAATCTTTTGCTTTGTCGATGACTTTCTCAAAATTTTCCCATTTGGAGTAACCCAGAAGTTTTTGCAATTCGCGGGCGCTCCAGCATTCAACACCTTCCATTTCTGATGCTGCTGCTTCAAATTGGGCAAAGAGTTGTTTAATTTCTTCGGTTTTCATGCTGTTTAAGATTAATCGTTCACAATTTCGTTTAAGATGCCTTCGGTTTCTTTTTCCAGTTCAAAAATCTCTGCAGTAATTTCCTCAATGCTGCGGGGCGGAACATAGTTGTAGAAATAGCGGGTAAACGAAATTTCGTAGCCTTTCACGGTTTTGGATCCGTCAATCCAGGCATCGGGTATGTGCTGCAATACTTCCCGTTCAAAGTATTCATGAATGTCCTGGCCGAGGGGTACATTTTCGGTGTCACGCAGGTCGCTGTCGGCTTCGTACACCTCACCCCCTGCCCCTCTCCTAAAGGCGAGGGGGGTTGTTGCTCCTTTTTTCAAAACAGGTGCGGCATCTTCGTTTTTCCAGGTAATGGCATCCGTAATGCTTTTCAACCCTCTGGCATCAATGTCTAACTTTAATTCCTTAATGGTTTTATTGAGTAAGGGAAGAAATGTGTTGTAGAAGATATTTTTTGGCAAAGCGATGATGCATTCCAGCCAATCGTTTTCAATAATGTATTTGCGTATTTCGCTTTCACCACCGCCTGCGTCACCCGTAAACAAGGCCGAACCATTGTGAACGGTAGCAATACGGCTGCCCAGCTCGGTATTGTGTTTCATCTTGCTCACCATATTCATCAGGAACAACAACTGTCCGTCAGAAATTGCAGGTAATCCAACCTGAAAGCGAAGGTCTTTGATTTTTTCTTTTCCTCTCCTGCCTCTGTCATCTGCTATGGCATCTTCATCAATTTTCCAGGTCTTACCATAAGGGGGATTGGAAAGCATAAAGTCGAAATGCAGTTGTGGGAAACCGTCTTTGGATAGCGTTGAACCGTAAATGATATTCTCCGATTTTTCACCCTTTATGAGCATATCGCTGGTGCAAATGGCGTAGGTTTCAGGATTTACTTCCTGTCCGTAAAGTATAAAGTCAGCTTTATTATTTGTGACTTCCATTGCGAATTTCTCAGCTTCGGTAAGCATACCTCCGCTTCCACAAGCAGGATCGTAAATCAGATAGGTTCCCTTTTTAATTTTGTCCTTAACGGGCGTAAATAAAATATGGGTCATCAACTTAATGATTTCACGGGGCGTGAAGTGTTCTCCTGCTTCTTCGTTGTTTTCTTCGTTGAATTTCCGGATAAGTTCCTCGAACACGTATCCCATACCGAGGTTGGTCAGCGGGGGCAATACTTCGCCTTTACTATTTTTAGCTTCGCGGGGACTCAGATTTATTTCTTTGTTACAAAGTTTTTCAATCAGCAGGTAGGTTAAACCTGCTTCTTTCATTGTATCCAATTGATTTCGCAGTTTAAACTTGCTGATGATTTCCTGCACATTGGGGCTGAATCCGTCGAGATAGGCTTCCAGGTTGGTATCAATGTTGTCGGCATCATTCATTAACGTTTCAAATGCATTTGCCTCTGATACTTTTTCCTTTGTCGGTACAAGTAAGGCATCAAGGCGCCTTAATACCGTGAACGGGAGAATGATGTCGCGGTACTTACCTCTTACGAAAACATCTCTCAGGACATCGTCGGCGATGCTCCAAATGAAACTGACTATTTGATTATGGACTTTTGGATTCATGAAACCGGCTTTAAGAAATCATCACGCGATTCAAAGAAGATAATTTAAAATTATAAAGGAGCAAATATAAAGAGAATAGCAAGAATTATGGCAGGGTGTTATTTGTTACTGAAGATAGATTCAGGAAATATGCGAAAGAGAGGGATGGTTTTGGCACGGATTGCAAATCCGCGCCAGCTGGGCCTGATTCTAAAAATTATCCGATGCAAAAATTCTCTTGACATCCGGGATTTTTTTTTGTAAATTTACATCCTCAAATTTACAGCCATGAAAATAACGATTCAAATCCCGGAATCAAAGGATGTTTATTTACATGCTGACACAAATCAAAAAAAAGTTTACCCCATCCGGTGGTCGGCCATTGTCAAACCCATTATTCTATTTCTGTTATTACTGTTTATGCTGAGAGCCACTGAAGCAAAAGGCCAGACAGTGATCAGCGGCGGGCCGGTGTATGGTAGCTGGACGGCAGCCGGAAGCCCGTACAAGATCTATGGGGATGTGGAGATTCCTCAGGACAGCCTGCTCATTATTGAAGCTGGGGTGGATGTGGAAATCTTTACCGAGCTGGAATTTCTGGTGAAAGGAAGTCTCATAGCTGCAGGAAGTGATCCCGATCCTGTCAGTTTCTATCCTGTTATGAGTCCATATTGGAAAGGGCTTTACTTTCTAAACGCCGACACTTCTGTGCTATCCTTTTGCTCTTTTGAAGGATTTACATCAAAGACATCAACCTATTATGGTCTCAGAGGGGGGGTGATCAGATCAATATCGTCTCCCATCTATATTTTGAATTCTAATTTCAACAACAATGCTATAATGCAAACAGGCTTTGTTTTGGGGTATCCAAATGCTGAAGGAGGTGCAATTTATATATCGGATGGTTGGATGCGTATTGACAATTGCAGTTTTGCTGGAAATAAAATAATTGTAGAAGTAACAGAAATATATGTTATGGCAAATGGTGGGGGCATTTGTTCAAAAAATTCAGACCTTATTGTTACGAATTGTACTTTTGAGTCAAATGAAATAAAAATTGAGAACACAGGCTTGTTAATGGATCCCACTTCAATCGCAAGGGGCGGGGCCATTTATGCAGAAGGAAATTGCACAATACTAAATTCCGATATTAACGCAAATATTGTGGATGTCCATACTGTGGGATGGGATGATATTATGTATCCCTTCTTTGTGCAATCTGAATCAATCAGTGAGGGAGGAGGCATCTTTAGCATAGGCGGAAACCTGATAAATAGTGTTATTACTAATAATCTATGCAAATCATTTTCAGAAGCATATTCAACGGAAGGGGATTGTGCTAAGGCTGAAAGTAATGGAGGAGGATCATTTTGTTCACATACGGTAAACTGTGTACTTAAGTTTAATTGTTTGACAGCAAGCGCTATAGCAATTACTACCATTACTAATTGCGAAGGAGCCGGCCAGTGTAACGGATTGATATTAAACTCGATTCTATGGAATAATACAGGCGCCCCCCAGGTCGAAGGATCATCAGCAACTTTTTCATGCATCCAGGGAGGCTACACTGGGCAGGGTAACATTGGATATAACCCAATGTTCGTTTCAGGCCCGCTCGGCAATAATTATCTTAGCCAGACAGCGGCAGGGCAAGCGCAACAGAGCCCCTGCGTGGATGCGGGCGACCCTTCCACACCCCTTTTCGGCGGCACTACCCGCACCGACCATGTGCCCGACCAGGGTGTGGTGGACATGGGGTACCACTATCTCGCATCCTCTTCAGAACCTCCCGTGGCTGATTTTATGGGTGTTCCCCGGTATATTGATATGTTTGAACATGCATATTTCTTTAACCTGACATTACAAACTGCAGCTTCTGTTAAATGGATTTTCGAAGGAGGTGACCCGGCGGTTTCCTGGGAACAGAATCCAATAGTGCAATACAATCTTCCGGGAACATTTGATGCAAGCCTTGTAGTCTGGAATACTGTGGGTTGCGATACCCTGATCAGGCACAATTATATTACTGTTGCCTGCACGGGAGCCAATGTCCTTTTTAATGCATCCGACACCCTCGTCGTACTTAATGACACGGTAATCTTCACTGACTACTCCTGCGTAGATCCATATTCCTGGAACTGGGAATTCGAGGGAGGTGCACCTGGCACCTCTACTCAGCAAAATCCGGCAGTGTTTTACAGCGATACAGGCAGCTTCGATGTGAAACTGGTGATTGAATCATTAACCGGCTAGGATTCCCTGATCAAGTCTGACTATATCAGGGTGTTGGGATACCCCTTCCCTTCCTTCAAGGCTGATACAACAATGATCTTACCCATGGATACGGTACACTTCACCAACCTTACTACCAACAACCCCGAATGGTGGCACTGGGAGTTTGAGGGAGGAATTCCGGCTGTTTCATCGGAGCAAAATCCAATAGTTGTTTATCCTTACCATGGAGAATATGATGTAAAACTTACAGCAGGAAACAGCTATGGTTCAGATTCAATTTTCGCAGGCGATTACATAAAGGTTTTGGATATTACACCGGTAACAGGATTCACATCAAGTGGCCAGAATCCTGGAATTGCTGATACGGTATGGTTTTATGACAATTCCGGGAACTATATTCAATGGTGGTACTGGGAATTTCCTGGCGGTGACCCTCCCGTTTCCTTCGAAAAAAATCCTCTTGTCAAATACTGCCAGCCCGGCTACCATGATATTGTGCACGCTTCCGGGAATTCTAATGGTTCCGATACAATAATAATGCAGGCTTATATCCATGCATATGCGATGTTTTATGTTAATATCAGGGTGTTCCCCGAAGGGCCGTACAACGGGGTAAACCTCACCAATTCGCTGAACACATATAATTATTTACCCCTTTACCAACCCTATACAAATTATCCCTGGTTCTATCCGGGAACGGAACAGGTGTCTGTAATTCCTTTTCCAAATGTGGTTGACTGGGTACTGCTGGAGTTCAGGGGCTGCTGCGGAGGCCCGGAGAATGCCACTCCACAGAAGATCATGAAAAGGCAGGCAGCATTCCTTATGAAAAATGGCTTTATCTGTGACCTGGACGGTGTTTCCAATATTCTTTTCAACCTCGACACCCTTCTGAACGTGTATGTCACTGTTTACCACCGCAACCATTTGCCTGTGATGTCAGCCTATCCCATCACAAAGATCCACAACACCTGCGACTTCACTGTAAGCAGTTCGAAGGCCTATGGAGGCTGCCTGGCGCAGAAGGAGCTTGCCCCGGGCATCTGGGGTTTGATCTCCGGCAATGCCAACGGCGACGGAGCTGTCAACAACCAGGACAAGGTGGATTTCTGGATGTCACAGGCCGGAAACAGCGGCTACTGGGCCGGCGATATGGACATGAACGGCAACGTGGACAACGCCGACAAGGTCGACTGCTGGATGCCCAATGTAGGAGCAGGTTGCCAGGTGCCGGAGTGAGAAAGCATCAATCCCGTTTCGTTACACTCCCTGATTGGATTCATTTTCAATCTGTTCTAAAGGAGTGATGATTTTCGATAATCATGTCGATGATATACCGAGTGCCGGATTCTGAATGGAAGATGATATCTCTTTGTTGGTTTTGTCACTGTTGGCGCTAAGGATGAGAACGAACAAAGCTTTACTGAAACCTGCATTGCCGTTGTCCACAACTGTACAAAAATTGGCCGTATGCGTACAATGTTAATAAATGTTAAATGGAGAGCATGGTTTAATAAGCTGGATTTCATTCATATAGAATTAGTGGCATAATATTGGAGCGGTAAGGGCAAAACGGTTTTTATGGGCATGGACAGAGTTATTGAAAAGAAAAAATGGACGACAAAGAAAATTGTCAATATCAGCGCTGTTGCACTTTTTTTGTTTTTCCTGGTTTACCTCCTCTTTATCCGTGACAGAAGCAGCCGCCTGTATGTAGATCCGGCACAGCTTTCGTTAGCCACCGTACTGGAAGATAAGTTCCAGGAATTCATACCCGTTGATGGGGTGGTGTTTCCAAAAAACACTGTTTATATCGATGCCGTACAGGGAGGCATAGTGGAAAAAGTATATGTGGAAGACGGCGCCCTGCTGGACCCGGGAGATACCATCCTTAAACTGTCCAATGCCAACCTCGAACTCAGTTTCATGGAGCAGGAAACCAGGATATATGAGGCCATCAACAACCTCGAAAACACGAAAATAGGCCTGGAAACCAATAAATTCGTCCGGCAAAAGGAGATTGTCCAGTTACAATATGAAATCGATCTTACCAGGATGGATTTTGACCGAAAGAAACAGCTTTACGATGAAAAGGTCATTTCCTCCAAAGAATTTGAAGATGCAAAAAGGGATTTTGATTTTACCATCCGGCAGCTTCAGATATCCCTTGAACTCCAGAAACTTGATTCCATTGCCACAGCCAAAAGAAGCAGGCAGATCGATATGACCATAGGCAGGATGGACAACAACCTGGATTTACTCAGAACAAACCTCGAAAACCTCTACATAAAATCTCCCTCGTTCGGACAGTTATCGTCCTTCAGCGCTGAGATCGGTGAAACAAAATCGGCAGGCGAACATTTAGGGCAGATTGACATG
The DNA here is from genome assembly GCA_016927695.1 of Bacteroidales bacterium. Classification (GTDB taxonomy): domain Bacteria; phylum Bacteroidota; class Bacteroidia; order Bacteroidales; family JAFGHD01; genus JAFGHD01. The sequence continues at coordinate 10,568 of JAFGME010000107.1, read as the reverse complement.
AAAGACGGCTTTAAGCTCAGGGCCAATATCGATGAACGTTATATCTCAAGGGTCCACGAGGGCCAGGAGGCCGAATTCGACTTTGCCGGAAAAGCCTATATGTTGGAGGTTTCAAAAATATATACGGATGTCACCAACGGCTCCTTCCAGATTGACCTGCTCTTCACGGGGGAAGAACCCGGGCAGATCAAGCGGGGGCAAACGCTGCAGATCCGTCTGAAATTCAGCAGCCCGACGGACGCGCTCATTGTCAAGAGGGGAGGTTTTTTCCAGGAAACAGGAGGCAAATGGATTTACGTGGTCGATCCCTCCGGGGAATATGCGGTAAAAAGAACCATCAAAATAGGAAGGCAGAACACCTATTATTACGAAGTGCTGGAAGGCCTGAACCCGGGCGAAAAAGTTGTGGTGTCATCATACGACTCGTTCGGGAATAAAGATAAGCTGGTGTTTAAAGATTGAGGGGACAGTAGTTAGGAGTCAGTGGACAGCAGGCAGGGAGCAACGGTCATTTGCATACTGCCAGCTGCTAACTGCAGACTGGAAAAGGGAAAATCGTTCATTAAAAATACAATGTTATGCTAAGGACAGAAAATCTTACAAAAGTATTCAGGACAGACGAGGTGGAAACCACTGCCCTGAACAGTGTTAAATTTGAAGTTAAAAAGGGAGAATTTGTGGCAGTGATGGGCCCGTCGGGCTGCGGAAAATCGACGCTGCTCAACATCCTCGGCCTGCTTGACAATCCCACATCAGGGGATTATTATTTCGATGGTGTGGAAGTTTCGGGATTCAGTGAAAAACAGCGCGCAAAGCTCAGAAAAGAGAACATCGGTTTCGTTTTCCAGAACTTCAACCTGATCGATGAGTTGAACGTTTACGAAAATGTGGAGCTTCCGCTGATCTACCTGCGCATGAAATCCTCTGAAAGGAAACAAAGGGTGGAGGAAGTCCTCGACCAGATGAAAATCCTTCACAGGAAGAAACATTTCCCCCTTCAGCTCTCAGGTGGCCAGCAGCAAAGGGTGGCCGTTGCCAGGGCTGTGGTGGCCAGCCCAAAACTGATCCTCGCCGACGAGCCTACCGGCAACCTTGATTCGGCGCATGGGCAAGAGGTGATGAACCTGCTTGAAAACCTCAACCAGAAAGGCACCACACTCATCATAGTGACCCATTCGCAACGCGATGCCGACTATGCTCAACGCATCATCAGACTGTTCGACGGTGAGATCATCAACGAGAACATCAAAGGAAAGCTCGAATCAGTGGTAATTTAATAATCTGACACGTATGAAAACATTGATCACAGGGATTCTTGCCGTACTGTTTGCCGGCGGTTTCGCTTTCGGCCAGGATGAAGAGGCCATTAAAAAGGTAATTCAGATCTCTTATGTTGACGGGCTTCAGAACAAGGGAAAGAGCGAAGATATTGAAAAAGGATTCCACCCCGGTTTCGAACTGCTGGGAATAAATGAAGGCCAGCTTACCAAATGGCCCATATACAGCTGGATTGAGTATCACGAGAAAAAGCTTGCCAAAGACCCGTCCCCCCCTGCAGATAATGAAAAGGTAACTGCAAAATTCCCAATGATCGACATCACAGGGGATGCTGCTGTCGTCAAAGTTGAACTGTATAAAGATAAAAATCTCATCTTCACCGACTACCTTTCCCTTTATAAATTTGAAGAGGGATGGAAGATAGTAAGCAAAATATATTTCAGGCATGAGAAGAAATAAGGGTGGCAGAGGATAATTTTCCATAGTTTCAATTCTAAACCCTATTTTTATGAGAGAAGTTGTGATTTTGATCCCCGAGATCGAGCCCGAGCAAAACGTTGAGATTGAAGTCAGCATTAACGGAAAAAAGAGGTTCATCAATTACAAGGTGGAGCTGCTCCATTGGGAAAGCCACAAATCACCGCCCAGAGACCGCGTGACAGTGCTGAGGCATTACATCAGGGAAAAGGAGAAAGACTGGGAGCTGGTCGAAATCGGCGCTCCGGAAGGTGAAAGTATCCCGCTTGTTTTCAGGAAACGAAGGGTGGAATCGTCAGGCAGTAACATTTTCGTTGTCTGAGCGTCATATTGTTCAGAATAAAGGCGCCGGCCGGCTTGTGACATCTGACCGGAAAAATACTAACAGAAAAATCCAGACAATATGAAGTTGTATCCCAACGAAATGGTCATCAAAGCAGCAGACACCACATACCTCAGCAACGGGAGCGAAGGGGTACGCGGAAAGCTGGTCCTCACCAACCAGAGGATCTATTTTGTTCCCGGCAGCCGGACCGGGCAGAATCTTGAAATCATGCCCGAAGACATTGAGGAGGTGATGCAGTTTAACAACAGGTTCATTTTCCCCACCGGAATGAACATCATCACCAGGCAGGGAAGCGAGATCCGGTTTCTCGTAAAGCAAAGAAACGACTGGATCGGGATGATCGTAAGAATGTGCTGACAAAATATTTTTGGAAATTTTTTTGATAAATGAAAAAAAGTAATGATCTTTGCACCCCCTTTTAGGAATTTATCATAAAAAAGAAAAGCGATGGCACGGATTTGTCAGATAACAGGCAAGAGAATGATGGTGGGAAATCATGTTTCACACTCCAACATCAAGACGAAAAGAAGGTTCTATCCGAACCTGCAGAAAAAGAGGTTTTATCTTCCCGAGGAAGACACTTATGTTACCCTCACCGTTTCTGCTGAAGGGATAAGGCATATCAATAAAAAAGGACTGAAAACCTGTCTTAAGGAAGCAAAAGAAAAGGGATACATGTAGTATCCGCTTTACATAATAAAACTGCAAATGCTGTTGTGTCGCCGCAACAGCATTTGTTGTTTATGACAGGATGAAAATAAATGCCTTTTAACATTCGTTAACCCTTATTTGATCTTAAAATTGATAAAGTTGAAGTATTTTTGCCCTGAATGAAATATTCTTCATACCTCATAATTGTATTGTTTTTTTTAACAGGAAGGTCGTTTGCGCAGGAAAGCAACGAAGGCCTGGTCCAGTTTTCGGGAGTTGTGGTGACAATGGACTCCGTCAGGCCGGTACCTTTTACTAATATCGTGATAAAAAACACCTGGATGGGAACAGTGGCCGATTTTTATGGTTATTTTTCCCTGGTGGCAAGGAAAGCAGATACCATCGAATTTTCTGCTGTGGGTTTTAAAAAAGGGGTTTTCGTCATTCCCGACTCCGTAACCGGCAAGAGGTACTCGCTGATCCAGGTGATGACCAGGGATACCATCTGGCTTCCGCAAACCGTGATCTATCCCTGGCCCACCAAGGAGCAGTTTGAAGAGGCTTTCCTGAGCTTTGACGTTCCTGACGACGACTATGAAAGGGCGCGAAAAAATCTGGATATGTCGCAAATGCGTGACATGGTTGCCAATTACCCTGCAGAGCCGGGTCTCAATTTCAAATACTCAATGTATGAGCAAACCCGCAAACTTTACTATATAGGACAAACAGAGCCGATCACCCTCCTGAACCCGTTTGCATGGGCACAGTTCATCAAGGCATGGAAGGAAGGAAAATTCAAGAGAAAAAAGGAAGATAATTAATTTTGAAAGATGAGAGCAACAGGAAAACCGGGAGTTGTGGTGTGGCTGTTTTGCCTTCTGATTCCAGCCTTTGCATCTGCTCAGGAGGTTGCCCGGGTATTCGGGAAAATTACTGACGAAAGAGGAAGGCCGCTGGAACTTGTTAATGTTGCCATTTCAGGACTGCCCGGCGGCGCCGTCACCGATAAAAAAGGCAATTATGAACTGAAAGTCCCGGCCGGCAGAGACATAATCCTTTCCATTTCATACGTGGGTTATAAAAATGAAGTCCACGAACTGAACCTCAGCGCCGGCGAAAGCCTTGAGGTGAATAAAATCCTCGGACTTACCTTCACCGAATTGCCCACAGTTGAAGTGGAAGACGAACAGATGCGTCAAACCAACCTCATCCGGATCGATCCAAAGATAGCCAGCGTTATACCTTCCGCTTCTGACGGAATCACTGCTCTTTTGAAAACCATGCCGGGCGTTTCTTCCTCCAATGAACTGAGTTCGCAGTATTCGGTCAGGGGAGGGAACTTTGATGAGAACCTGGTGTATGTGAACGACATTGAAATTTACCGCCCCTTCCTTATCCGCTCGGGTCAGCAGGAAGGGCTCAGCTTCATCAACTCCGATCTGGTTTCGTCTGTTCTCTTCTCTGCCGGCGGTTTTGATGCAAAATACGGCGACAAAATGTCATCGGTGCTTGATATTCAATATAAAAAGCCGCTTGACTTTGGCGGCTCAGCATCCATCAGTCTTCTCGGTGGCTCTGTCCACCTGGAAGGCCTGGCCATCAAACGAAAGTTTTCCTACCTTCTGGGCGTAAGGTACAAAACCAACCAATATCTTCTCAAAGGCCTTGAAACACGTGGAGATTACAATCCTTCCTTTACCGATATCCAGACCCTGCTGAATTATGAGGTTTCCAAAAAACTCGAAATTTCGATTCTGGGAAATTATTCCAACAACAACTACAATGTTATTCCGGAGAGCCGTGAAACCGACTTCGGAACCTTTCAGGAGGTGAAGAGGCTCACCATATACTTTGACGGTCAGGAAGTGGACAAATACCTCACCTACCTGGGCGGGCTGTCACTGACCTACAAACCCTCCAAAAAAACCAGGCTAAAGTTTACAGGTTCAGGATATAACTCAGAGGAAAGTGAAACGTACGACATTTTAGGCCAGTACTGGATCGGTCTGTTAGGGACGGGATTCGGAGACGAGAGTTTTGGTGAAGTGGTCGAAACGCAGGGTGTCGGCTCCTACCTGAACCACGCCAGAAATCGCATGAACACTCATGTTTATAACATTGGCCACAAAGGCACCACCGAATACGGCAACAGACTGCTGCAATGGGGTGTGAAATTTCAGCATGAAAATATTGATGACAGGATGAACGAATGGGTGATGATCGATTCGGCGGGCTATTCCATTCCAAGACCGCCCGATTCAGTGGGATACACCAATCCTTTGGCGCAACCGTACAATCCGTTTGGCATTTATGAATTGATCCGCACATCCGCCAACATCACTTCGAACCGTTACACGGCCTTCATTCAAAATACCTGGGGTATCGATCCCGACAGTTCCAGGTTTACCCTCTCCGCAGGGATAAGGGCGAATTACTGGGATTACAACGAGCAACTGCTCATCAGCCCCAGGGCTACCCTTTCGTTCAGGCCTGTCTGGAAAAACGACTGGCTGTTCAGGGTTTCCGCAGGGATGTATTACCAGCCTCCTTTTTACAGGGAATTAAAGGACCTTGAAGGGGTCATACATGCTGACCTTAAGGCACAGTCGTCATTTCATCTGGTGTTGGGCGGCGACTGGAACTTCAGGGCCTGGAACCGGCCGTTTAAATTTGTGACGGAAGTGTATTACAAATATCTCTCGAAACTGGCGCCCTACCTTGTGGATAACGTAAGGATCAGGTATTACGGCACGAACAATGCCAAAGGCTATGCCACAGGCATTGATATAAAGGTGAACGGAGAATTTGTAAGAGGGATCGAATCGTGGGCCAGCCTTTCGTTCATGAAAACGGAAGAAGACATCACCGATGATTTTTATTTCGACAGCCAGGGTGAAAAGGTGGAGCCCGGATTCATTCCCCGGCCTTCTGACCAGCGGATGAATTTCAGCCTGTTTTTCCAGGATTACCTTCCCCGGTTCCCCAGCTATAAGATGAGCATCACACTGATTTTCGGGTCAGGTCTTCCTTTCGGGCCGCCCAAGTCAGAAAAGTACAAGCATGACCTGCGCATGCCCCCTTACCGCAGGGTGGATATCGGCTTTTCCAAAGAGATCATTGGCGAAGAAAGCCGGTTCAGCCACAAGAGTCCCCTGCGAGTTTTTGAATCGCTCTGGATCACCCTGGAAGTACTTAACCTGTTGCAGGTGAACAACACCGTTTCATACATCTGGGTGACGGACGTGTACGGTTACCAGTACGCCGTGCCCAACTACCTTACGCCAAGGCAGTTGAATGCAAAGATGATCGCGAAGTTCTAGTGTGCGCTTTTCCTGTAAAGCAGGTAATACATCAAAGGGATGAAGTAAAGGCTTACCGCTGTTCCCAGGGCAAGGCCACCCATAATGGCAAGCGCCAGGGGCAGTTGAAGCTCCACCCCCAGGCCCTGAAAAAATAACAGTGGAAACAATGCTAAGATGGTGGTGAGGCTTGTCATGATAATCGGTTTTAATCTCCTGGAACCCCCTGTGTGGATAGCTTCTATTAAAGGTGACCCGCTCCTCAATGCAAGGTTTATCGTATCAATCTTTATGATGGAATCATTGATCACTATTCCGCTCATGATGATCATTCCAATGGCTGACATAATATTCAGCGATGAACCGAAAAGCATAAGTATCAGCAAGGCACCTGAAAAATCGAAAAGTATTTCCAGGAGGACTATCAGGGGTTGTTTGAGTGATTCAAACTGGGCGGCAAGAATAAGATACAGCAGCAAAACAGAAATCAACAGGACAACGGCAAGCTCCCTGAAAAGCTTCAGGTTTTCGTACAACCCGCCGGAAAAGGAAATCATATAGGAAGTATTGCCTGTTACCAGATTCCGAAGACTTGCTTCTGTTTTTGCCAGGGAACCATAATCGGCCCGAACCTGAACAGGGAAGTACATACCCTGTTTGTCGGCAAGGATCCCGGAGAAATCAGTGACGACTTTGTGGGTGACTACCCGGCCCAGCAGCATCATTTCTCCATCGGCATTTCTGACCGCCATGTTTTGCAATGTTTCATGCAGGGACTTGTCTTCCCCGCCGATGAAGATGTCAATGAAACCGTTGCCCGGGCTAAGCTGTCCGATGCGATAATTATTGAATACCGACTGTAGTTTTTCGATAATGTTATGGTAACCGATCTTATAGAGCATCATTTTTTCAAAATCGATGGAAATACGATGCACCGTATTTTTGGAAAGTTTGCAGTAAGCCCTGATGTCAGAAGATTCGTTTATCCTGGCAGCAAGATTTTCAATGGTGTCCATGTTCAATGTGCCGGATTCGCCTGCCGGCCTGATCTTCGCCATAACAAAGTTCTCATTCCCCGAAAACAGAACATTAAAAATATTCTTTGCAGGTTTAAAATCCAGCGAGGCAAAGGGGTAATTCAAACGCATCCTTTCCCTCAACTCGTTTTCAAGTGGTGGCAGATCGCTATCGTCCCTGAAACTAAAGTTTATGGATGCTTCGGAGGACGACCTTTTGTGGCCTCCCTGCAGGATAAACTGTTGCCTGCCAAGAAATGCCGACTGCGATGTTAGTTGAGAATCAATGCCTTTGGTGAGGCTGATCACCCTGCTTCTGTTTTCTTCAATATGAATGGGTTCATTCCAGTTTATTTCGGCAATAATTTCATTTTGGCGGGCCGTTGGCAGAAACTGCTTTTTTATAAAGCCGAACAACAGGATGCCGGCGGGGATCAGGGCTATGAAAAAAAGAAGAATGAGAGTCTTTTTCCTGAGAATAAAAGACACCTGCCTGTAATAGGCTGTTTCAATTTTTTCAACAGCTTTCCACTCGCCAACCTGTTTCGCATAAGCTGTTTTTCCATGTGCAAGAAGGTAAAAAACGGGAAGCGCCATAATGGAAACAAACAGCGAAACTGTCAGGCTTACAGCAATGGCCACTGCCTGCTCGAAAAACAGGGCCCCGGCGATGTCGCTCAGAAATACCAGCGGTACGAAAACGGCGCAGGTCGTGAGGACTGAGCTGATCAGCGGCCGGATGACCTCATTGGTTCCGGCAACGCAGGCTTCAGCCGTGGTTTTTCCCTGCCTGATATACTGGTTTATATTGTCGATCACGATAATGGAATTGTCGATCATCATCCCGACGCCGAGGATCAGTCCTGAAAGTGAAACCACATTGATCGAAATCCCGCTGAGGTAAAGAAACAGGATGCTGACTGTAAGGGAAACGGGAATGCTTGTTCCGACCACTAACGGGGATTTCACATCCCTCACAAAAAAGAACATGATGGCAACGGCCAGTAACAGCCCCAGCCAGAGGGTTTGTTTCAGGTTGCCGATGCTGTATTCGAGCAAATGGGAACTATCGTTGGTGATAAAGAACTCCAGCCCGGGATTCTCCTTTCTGATTTGTTCCGTCAGTGTCAACAGCTTTCCCCGCATTTTTGACAATTGTGCATCCGATTGTTTGATGACAGCCATAACAATGGCTTCCCGGTTGCCGTACAGGTACATACCTCTCCGTATGGCGGGAGTTACAGTGATATCGGCGATATCCTTGAGTTTGAGCAACCTGTCGCCTGCTTTCATAGGTATTTCACCCAGGTCCTCCACCGTACTGGTCCTGCCCGAAAACCTGATGTGATACCTGAAATGTTTTTCATCCACGATGAAATTACCGAATTCCACAGTGTTTTGCACCAGGGCATTCTCAATATCGCCTTCATCAATATCAAGAAAGGATAGCTTCTCAGGCCGGGGTTTTATGATTATCTCCGGAGTTTCATAACCGCTGATGTCCACCATAGCTACCTCTGGCAGTTGTTCTATCCTTCGTTTCAGGACATTGTTGGCATAATCGCTCAATTCAAGCAGGTCGTTGTTTTTATCCCAATAGGTTTTGCCGGGCACGATGCTGAGATAGAACACCGGGATGTCGGACGCGCTTGCCCTGACTACCTGTGGACGGGGCATATCCTTAGGGAAGGATCCCATCATCCTGTCGACCATCTCGCTGATTTCAATGTAAGCGAGATGAATGTCGGCCGAGAAGCTGAATTTCATTCGGATGGTGGCCGAATTGTCACGTGTGTTGCTTTCGATTTCTGTAAGATGGTTCACCTGGAGCAGGCTGTTGCGCATGGGCTTTATCACGGCATTCTCCAATTGGCCGGCGCCGGTGTTGGGATAAGACACCTGTACGGTTATTTCGGGGATATTAATATCGGGCAACAGGGAAACAGGCACCCGGAAAAAAGAAACAACACCTACCGAAAGAAAGGCTACCAGTGTCATAATCACTGCTATCGGCCGGTCGGTCAGGAATTTTACCACTATACTCTTTGTTATATTATAAAGGTATTAATACTCAACCAGGATAACTTTCGCATCGTGGGCCAGGTTCAGGTTGCCTTTCACGATGACCGTATCGCCGGTTTTCAGCCCTTCGCTCACGGCATACACAGCGCTGTTCTCGGCTACTATTTTCACATAGTTCCATTTGGCGAGGCCGTTCGCATAAGTAAAGGCCACTTCCCTGTTGGAGCGCAGCACTATGGCTTCTTTCGGTACGACGGTGAAGCCAGCAATGCGTTTTTCAACCGTAACTTTCACGTTCATCCCGTCAAACAGGCGGCCGGCCCCTGACATTCCTGCCAGGATTGCTTTTACCTGCATTAGCCCATTTTCATCTACCATGGGGTCTATCTCGGTTATTTTTCCGGGAATAAGTACATCAGGGTCATGGAAGGGGGTAACGCTCACTTCCTGCCCTGCAAAAACCTGACCCACCTCCTGTTCCGTTATGGGAAAGGAGGCCGTATAGCTTGAATTGTCAAGCAAAATACAAAACACATCGGATGGGGTGATGAAGTTGAATGCCTGTGCTTCCAGGCCGGCGATGATTCCGCCGAAGGGCGCCGCCAGTACAGTTTGCGAGAGATCGAGTTTTGCCTTTTTCAGGTTGTTCATCGCATCGGTGAGGCCGCTTTGAATTTTCAGATTTTGATAGAGTTGGGGGTTGACGCTCGCTGAATCGTCTTTCCTGCCGCCCACGCTGATAAGCAGTGAATTCAGTTCCAGGCGGGCGTATTCGATTTTTTCTTCCGCACGGTCGAGGGCAATTTTCTGTGTTTCGTTATCGAGGAGGGCGATCGCGCTGCCACGGGAGATCCTGTCGCCATTCTGCACGCTGATGCTTCTGATGATGCCGGAGGCCTGGAACCGCAGTTCCGCTTTTTTTGAGGCGCGGAGCGTTCCGTTGGAGAGTATCTGCTGAACGAAATCCTGCTTTTGCAGTACAACAGTTTCCACCGGCTGGGGTTTGGAGACAATGGTGTCGGTTTCAGGAATACCCTGATCTACCGAAGGTTCCCTGCAGGAGAAGAGTAAAACCGTTAAAAAGGTTGTGAAAATAGCTATGGCATGCATACATTTCATCCGAACAGCATTGGTAAAATACAAAAATAAGGGAAAATTGTCTTATTCCGAAATTATTGCCCCAATCTTATCCATCCCATTAACAAAATATCAATGATATGATCGGTAATTTAACGTATACCTGATTTTTTAGATAAATTAAAAACATCGAACCGCCACTCGTTTTCTTTCAGATTGGGGTTCTCCGGGTGGTCGGCAGAGAGGTAAAGCCCCTCCTCTGCGACGAAATACTTGTGCTGGGAATAGATATTGTCGGGCAGGATGATTTCATCAATGACATCGAAGTTTTCATCCAATACGCTGATACCAAAAGCCGGTGGATTGCGGTTGATTTTAAATATTTCATCATCCGAAAGATTT
>JAFGME010000106.1 GCA_016927695.1 Bacteroidales bacterium | reverse complement strand
ACACATGGGGTTATCTTTCTTTATTCTCTTCTACAGTATCTTCCTGTGGAATTCCACCGGAGAAATGAAAAAATCATTCTAAAACATTCAGGCCTTTCCTGCATTTAACTGATTTTTTCTCCAGGGTATCCATCAGTAATTTTTGATTCCGTGAAAGATGGTTACGTGTTTGCAACTCATGCCAGAGATGATACGTAATGGCCTGAAATTTAATTTTTTTGAAACGGATCCCGTAATTGGATAACCGCATTACGAGTTCTGTATCTTCAAGTCCCCATCCGGTAAATTCTTCGTTCCATCCGTTAACTGCAGCAAGGTCTTTTTTCCACACACCCAATAAGCCTCCCCTTATGTTTTTACCGGGTTTTAATGGTTTTTGAAAACGGATCAGACAAGGGACCCTGAATGCATTTATCCTGTTCTTTTCTATTTGGCGAGAAAACAGCGGGGAAACGGGATGATCCCATTTTTTCTGCAGCCTCTCCCGGGTTGCTGACCGGGTTAAAAACACCCTGGATCCGATCAACGCGAATCCATCCAGGGCATTTCTTTTGAAATCTTCAATAAAACGTGGGTGAAAAAACAAATCTCCATCAGAAAATATCAGAAAATCACCTGTGCTTTTTTTTACTGCCTGGTTTCGAATGGCCGAGATCCGGTACCCGGTGTCCTCGTGCCAGACATGAAGAAGCGGCACAGAATATTTTTTTTGAAATGACCTGATCAGAATTTGTGTCTCTGCAGTGGAGCCATCGTCCGCAATGATAATTTCATCGGGCAAAACGGTTTGTTGTTCTGCGCTCTTCAGTATCAGAGCAAGAGCATCTGGCCGGTTATAAGTTAGTATGATCAGTGAAAGCTTCATTTTATCCTGTGAAGAAAAATAAAAATAATCAGATTACCTGCAGAAATCCGCATCATGATTCAAAAATTTTGTTCATTCAGGGGATCTTCTTTATAAGTAATTGAATTACTGATGAAACTTATATATTTTATCGAACTTTTTCATCCGTTCGTTGTTTCAAAAGAAAACAATAATAAAAACGAAAAACAGATGAAACGAAGAAATTTTATAACAGCAATGGGTACTGTAGCAGTGGCGGCACCCTTTATGGGTGCGGTTGCCTCCTGTGCTTCAGGCGCACCCGTTTTTGAAGGGCACAAATTTCCGGAACTGGGTTACGGTTTTGATGCCCTGGAACCCTATATTGATGCCCTCACCATGGAATTGCATTATACCAAACACCATCAGGGCTATTACAATAACTTCATGAAGGCATCCGATGGCACAGCGTTGCTGGACACTCCTATGGAGCAGATCTTTGAGGGTATCAGCAAGCAGTCAGCAGCCATAAGAAACAACGGCGGAGGCTTTTATAACCATACCCTTTTCTGGGAGAACATGAGTCCGGCGCAGGTTGAAATGCCGGCTGCCCTGAAAGAAGCCATTGAAAATGATTTTGGATCGGTGGATGTTTTGAAGGAGAAGTTTGGACAGGCTGCCAAAACGTTGTTTGGAAGTGGATGGGCCTGGCTGGCTGTCGGGCAGGACAAAAAACTTTTTGTCACGGCAACCTCCAATCAGGATAATCCTTTGATGGACGTTGTTCCTGAAAGGGGAATCCCCCTATTGGGACTCGATGTCTGGGAACATGCTTACTATCTTAAATATCAAAACAGAAGGGCTGAATATGTGGATAATTTCTGGAACCTGATCCACTGGGATGTGGTGAAAAACAGATTTGACAAAGCAATTGCCTGAAAATAAATTGGTACATTAACGATAGCTCACTATTTTTGAGGTTTAAAAAATGAATGGATGAGCTATCGTATTGTTTTTATCGGTGCGGGAAATCTTGCTACCCGGTTATCCCTTGAGTTTAAAAAAAAGGGCTACCATATAGAGCAGGTTTACAGCCGATCCCAAAAGTCAGCCAACCAACTGGCCATAAAATTAAGGTCACATTATACTACAACTCCCTGGAAAATTTTGCCTGATGCCGATATCTATTTTGTGGCTCTTAAGGATTCGGCATTTGAAGAGGTATTGCCACACGCCGCCATTGGCAACCGGCTTCTGGTTCATTGCTCAGGCTCCATGCCCCTGTCATCACTCAAGAAATATTCAAAGAATACGGGTGTGTTCTATCCCCTGCAGACTTTTTCAAAAACGATACCCGTAAAATTTGACCAGATTCCGGTTTTTATTGAAGCGAATACAAAGGATAATGAAGAAAGGCTGTTGGAATTGGCCGGGAAAATCTCTGACCGGGTATCGGTTATGGATTCTGAATCCCGACTTTGTCTTCATGTTGCAGCCGTTTTTGCCTGTAATTTTGTAAATCATTTATATACCATTGCGTCCGAGATCCTGAAGAAAAAAAATATTCCGTTTGAGGTGTTGCAGCCGCTGATCCTCGAAACAGCAAAAAAAATTCATAACAGCGATCCTGCTTTGGTACAGACGGGACCTGCAGTGCGCTTCGACAGGAATGTGATCTCAACACACCTGAATGCGTTGGATTCCTTTCCTGAATTCAGGGAATTATATGCTAATTTATCAGACCTTATTTTTAATTACCATAAAAGCAGGTAGACTATGACAGCATTTACAGAAGAACTGAAGAAAGTAAAAGCCTTTGTTTTTGATGTGGACGGGGTATTATCGAAGGATGTCTCTCCGTTGGATCCAAAGGGGAATCCGGTTAGGACAGCGAATGTGAAAGACGGTTTTGCCATTCGCAGTGCGATTTCACTTGGGTATCCTGTGGCTGTCATTACCGGAGGATTTATCAAGAGGGTCAGGTTGCGGCATGAATACCTGGGAGTAAAATATTATTATGAGAAGGTTACCGATAAGGTGGCATGCCTGAAGGATTTTTGCACGAAAACAGGAGTGCCGGCAGGACAGGTACTTTTCATGGGCGATGATCTGGTTGATTATCAGGTTATGCAGGTATCAGGAATGCCTGTTTGTCCACAGGATGCCGCAGAGGACATAAAAATCATTTCGAAATACATATCTCCCAAAATCGGTGGTGAAGGCTGCGTGCGCGATGTGATTGAAAAAACATTAAGGGCTCAGGGAAAGTGGTTACTGGATGGGATGTCCATAAAAAATGCATTTTAAATGAATTGGTTCCCGGATTACAACTATATTCTGGCTTCTCAGTCGCCAAGAAGACAGGAGCTTCTCAGATCGCTTGGGATCCCTTTCGAGGTAAGGATTAAGAATGTGAAAGAAACCTATCCTGAGGAACTATCCGGAAGTGAAATCCCTGAATACCTTGCAAGGCTGAAATCCCTTCCTTTTTTGAACGAACTGAACGAAAACGATTTATTGATTACAGCCGATACAGTTGTTTTTCTCAAAGGAGAGCTGATCGGCAAACCTGAAAATATCGGGGCCGCGGCTCAAATGCTCCGGAAACTGGGCGGTAATGAGCACCAGGTAATTTCGGGTGTTTGTCTTACTTCTCCCAAAAAACAGAAAGTTTTTCACACGGCAACCCATGTTCAGTTTAAAGAACTGAGTGAGGAGGAGATCATGTATTACATTTCTGCGTTTCGGCCTTTGGATAAAGCCGGGGCTTATGGGATTCAGGAATGGATTGGTTATATAGGCATTACGCATATCGAGGGGTCCTTTTACAATGTAATGGGGTTGCCGGTACAAAAACTTTATGACGAAATTCTGAGATTTTAATTCTTTTTTTACGAATACATGGTAAACCCTTTGGGGTAATAATTCGTAAATTGATTAAAAATAACGTTTAAATCAATATTATGAATTACTATGTAAAGTTTTACGCATTGGTTTTTTCTGTTCTGTTCCTTTTGGGAGGCTGTGCAAAAGATGATCCTGTTAAAGTAGGACTTTTAATGCATGCCCTGGACAAGGAAAGATGGGAAAATGACCGGGACTATTTTGTTGAAAAAGTCCGGGAGCTTGGGGGAACTGTTGAGATCCGGATTGCTGACAATGATGCCGAGAAGCAGTTTGCCCAGGCAAAAGAACTACTCGCCAACGGTGTTGACGTTTTGGTGGTCGTGCCTGTTGATCAGCTTGCTGCTGCCGGAATTGTTGAGTCTGCTCATGCTCAGAATGTGAAAGTGATCTCGTATGACCGGTTGATAAAGAACTGTCCGCTCGATTTTTATATCTCAACCGATAATGTGGAAATTGGTAAACTTCAGGCTGAATATCTTACTACCATCATTCCTGTTGGTAAATATGCCCTGATAGGAGGTGCCAACAGTGATAATAACAGTCAGTTTTTATACATCGGACAAATGAACGTCTTGCAGCCTTTGATAGAAAAAGGGGATATACAGTTGGTTTATAATGTATTTACAGAGAGATGGGAAGAGGATGAAGGCTACAGGCATGCCAAACAGCTTTTATCAGTGACGGAGGATGTAGATGCAATTATTGCCGGCAATGATGCAATTGCTTACGGGGTTATACGTGCTTTACGTGAAGCAGAAAAAGAGGGTGATGTACTTGTGGCCGGCATGGATGCGGATTTGAAAAACCTTCAGGAAATTGTAGCAGGCAATCAAATCTGTACCGTTTATAAACCCATTGAGAAGATGGCTGCAACTGCTGCTGAACTGGCTGTGAAAATGGGCACTACAGGCGATTATGAAAAAACATTTCAGACAGTCAGTAACGGTGCCAGACTGGTTCCCGTGGTGTATCACGAGGGAATGGTGGTAAACCGTGAAAACCTGAAGCTCACTGTTATTTCTGAAGGATACCAGAAGGAAGAGGAGGTGTATAGGTAGAGATGGAAGATTGAAAATGGAAGATGGGAGGTGAAATGGTTTTGTTTATCGGGGATTAAAACCAGCACCAGGCCTCAATTCGTTGAATCAGGTTAATCAATCAAATTACACTGATCAGAGATCGGTTGGGATCAAAACCAGCACCAGGCTTCAGCCTGGTGAATCCATATTT
>JAFGME010000105.1 GCA_016927695.1 Bacteroidales bacterium | reverse complement strand
CAAATACAATGAAAAAACCGGGCGAAAACTGGGTCGTATCACCCGGATGGAATTCATGGATGACGAAGAGATAAGCACAAAGCTTTTCCTGACGGCTGAATCCTGGCTGAGGGAAAAGGGGATGGAATCTGTCCACGGGCCTCTGGGTTTCACCAATATCGACAGCCAGGGCCTCCTGATCGAAGGATTTGAATATTTGCCTTCCATAGCCTCTGTATATAATAAGCCCTATTATGGCAGGCATTTTGAAAACAATGGTTATTTAAAAGAAAATGACTGGGTTGAGTTCAGGCTCACCTTAGCCGGGAGTATCCCGGAAAAGGCCATGCGGTTGGCTGAGGTCATCAAAAAAAGATTTGGGCTGGAGGTGTTTCATTTTGCCCGAACTGAGGATTTGACCAGGATGGCTCCGGATGTTTTTTCATTAATGAATAAGGCTTTTTCTGAACTTCCGTATGTGGCGCCATTCAGCGGGGAGCTATCAGGTTTCTACATAAAAAAATATTTCAGGATTTTAAATCCTGATTTTGTGGTGGTAATAAAAAAGGATGGTGTCATCCTCGCCTTTATCCTGGGTATGCCGAGTCTTTCAAGGGCCATGCAAAAAGCAAACGGAAAACTTTTCCCGTTTGGGATCAGGCACATCATGAAGGCCATCCGTAAACCTGAGGTGATCGACCTTATGCTCACCGGAGTGGATCCTGAATATCAGGCTATGGGCCTGCCGGCCATCCTTATTGCTGAGCTACAGCAGGTGATGATCAGATACGGGGTGAGGCAGGTCGAAACCACAGGGATATTTGAGTCGAACCAAAAAGCCATCCAGCACTGGAAAAATTATGAACACGTACAGCACAAGCGCAGACGATGCTACATCAAAGAACTGTAGCGCTCAGAATTTTATGTTTACCCCGGCCATTATGTGAAAGCCTGCCTGCGGGAAATAGCCTGCATCTTCGTAATAAGAACCTCCGGCGTAATACCTGTAAACCCAGGCATTGCTCTCATACATAACATCGAAAACATTGCTGCACCGGAGGGTGAAGCCAATTGCCTTTACAAATGCAGGGCTCAGATCATATTGGAGAAGAATGTCGTTTACAAACCAGGGATCCAGTTTCCTGTCGGAAGAGGAGGTATTATCAATGTATTGCCTTCCGACATATTTGGAGATCAGGCTGACCGAAAAATGATTCATGACCCGCCATCCTGCCTCGCTGTTGATGATGAGTGCAGGGGAGAAGGCAATATCTGTGTTCCTGAAGATTTTTACCAGGTATTCATAAGGATAACTGTCGAAGTCGACCACGTAATCATTGTAATTGTTTATCCTGTTTTGACTCCACGTGGCATTAACCTTCCATAAGATGCGATCGTTTATGTTCCATGCTGTGGATATCTCTATTCCGGCACGGTAGCTGTCGGGCACATTCTCCATTACCGGATTCCCGATATCATTTATCCTTCCTGTAAGCACAAGCTGGTTTTTGTAATCCATCCAGAAAACATTGGCGCCGAGGGAAAGGTCTTTGATAAGTGTGCTGTATCCTGTTTCAATGTTATACAAAGTTTCATGGAGCGGGGCAGGCCTTCCCGGATCCGTATCGGTAAAATTGTACCTGTTGGGCTCTCTGTTGCTAATGGCAAAAGATATGAAGGCCTTTTGGTTTTCCCTGAGATTAAAGGTCGCCCCCAATCTGGGATTAAAGAAATCGTAAAGATGTTTTTGATCCAGGTTTATCAAATCCTTGTCTGTTCCATTGATCCGATAGTTGATATGCCGGTATTGCAAATCAATAAACATGAAGTGTTTTTGATGTATTGGAACATTGATTTTGCCGTAAACATTCAGGTCGGATTTTTTCCCTGTGTTTTCATACCATTTCCGGTCGATGGTACCCTGCCCGGCATACTCAGCCCAGATGACCTTTCCGTAATGGTCGCCTTCGTAGTTGTTCCAACCTCCACCCAATACAACCTCTGTTTTATTTTTGTTTTCATATTTCAGGGAATAAACCAGCCCGTAGAAGCCATTATCCATCCACAATTGCCTGATCAGGCTGGATTGAGTGACGGTATCATTCCCGATAACTACATTTTCAAGGCCATACGACGAGAAAGATGTATTGGCCCAGGGATCTTTTGCATCCTGGTATTCCTCGTAATAACCCCTGCCTTTGATGTAAAACAGGGTGGCGTTTAACATCAGACGATCTGAGAGGATATGGTTGGCAATCAGGTGGTAGTGGTCCTGAAGGTAATTGTCGGTTTGATTTTCATAGTATTGAACACGGCCCTCCTTATCCAGAAATTTACCCATCGGATTATATGTCCTGTTGGTATCAAGTATTGCGGGCGGAATGCCCATCCAGGCCTGATAGGTTTTTTCCTTTCCTTTGATCAGGTTGGCTTTTATTACCGTTTTTCGACCGATAAAGGAACCTGACAGAAACATGGATGCGAGGTTGGAAGAAGCCCTGTCAACATAACCATCGGAGATTATGGATGAAAGCCTTCCGTCGAAAGCCCATCTGCTTTTAATATGGCCGGTTCCAAACTTCACACTTTGCCGGTATGTGTTGAAAGATCCGGCGGCAGTATGGATTTCGCCATAAGGTTCCGCAGAGGGTTTCTGTGTCTGGATGTTGATGCTCGCTCCGAATGCAGACGCACCATTGGATGAAGTGCCGACGCCTCTTTGTATCTGAAGATTATCGATGGAGGATGCGAAATCGGGCAGGTCAACAAACCACACACCTTGTGATTCCGGGTCGTTGAGAGGGATGCCATTGACAGTGACATTGATCCTGGTGAGATCGGTACCCCTGATCCTGAAATTGGTATACCCCACACCTGCGCCTGCATCAGAAGTGGCTACCATGGAAGGGGAGGATTCGAGGAGGTAGGGCAGGTCTTTGCCCTGGTTCATCCGTTCAATTTCTTTTTTTTCGATGTTTACAAAGGTGGCGGGCGTTCTTTCAGATGCCCTTGTGGCGAAAACTACTATTTCATCCTCCATCACCGGCTTGCTTTCGAGATGGATGTGCATTGTCAGGGACCGGTCGAAATCCTGCACAGAATTGTAAGTACGGTAACCCACAAATGAAACCCTGATCCGGTGTTCGCCACTGCTGATGTTTTCCATGAAAAAAGCGCCTTCAGCATCTGAAACGGTTGATCTGTAACCATCGTCAATGATGATGTGGGCCCCGGGAAGAAGGGCCTTGTCTTCACCTCCCGTTACAGTGCCGGAAAAGTTGTACTGGGCCGATAAACCCAGGGTTAAGGTCACCGGAAACAATCCGATGAGTTTCAATAAGATCTTTCTCTTTGACATGGCATACATTTTTTGTGTTACAAGAAATTGCCATTCCGGAGAAGTACCTGCTGAGCTATCCTTTATTCCCTACGCCGGTATTATCCGGATCAGGTTACTGCCAGCCGTTTTCCGGCCGGCAAAGGGTATGATCTCAGCCCGTTATGGGCACCCCTGTTGGAAATTTGATACAAAGATATGCATTATTCATAAGCAAACTGAATAAAGACAGGATGAAAATGAAAAAGGAGGGTGGATGCTGCCAGATCAAATGCCTGAAGTGGTGATCTGTCAATGATTTGCGTATCCGAACTGCATATTAAACCCTCAGACAATGAATAAAGATGCTCATCCGTTTTTTTTGACGGGAAAGTGGTTATTCTCACTTTTGCTGTGTGTATGCTGTTCAGTTTGTTGATTATTGTTTCGAACATGTTGCCCTGGATGTCAATCACGAAAACTGCCTCAACAACCCCTGATGTTTCTAAAAAGGAAACGATCAGCGAGCATGCCCGCGAACAAATATCAGGGGGGATAATGTCACCGTGAATTTCTGAGGCGTCCCGCAGAAAGCCATCCGATGCTATGAACACATAACGCCCTGTGAGATAGCCGGCTACAGTGAAAACCTGGTTCATGGCATCAATATGCAGGGCTTTGCCGGTAATCTCAGTGGAGGAAATCATTTTTTTCTTTCTTGCAATGGATACATCCTTGTTGTAAATGCCCCGGTAAAGCACTGACCTTTCACAGGATTTGAGCCTGTATCTGTTTGCGACAAGCTGAAGAGTGCCGGCGGGAGGATATTCTTTCAGGAGCAGCAGTTTATAATCCTCCACTGCAGAAAACAAATAATCCGGGATATTCATGCAATAAATGTAATAATTTTGCCTGAGATACAAAAATGCCGGGATTTACACTCACAGTGACCGGGCTTTGTAATAATCTAAATAAAAATCTATGAGAGTCCTGATCATCAACGGTCCTAACCTGAACCTCACCGGGAAAAGGGAGAAAGAGATATACGGAGCAACCGGCTTTGAAAGTTTTCTGGAGGAGTTGCGCAATGAATTCAGGGATTTGGACATAGAGTACTTCCAGACAAACCTTGAAGGCGGGATCATCGACCGTATACAGGCTGCCGAAGGAATAGCGGATGGTATTGTTCTTAATGCAGGTGGGTATACCCACACATCGGTCGCCATTTCAGATGCTGTGAGGGCAACAGGGATTCCTGTGGTTGAGGTTCATATTTCCAATATTTTTGCACGGGAGGATTATCGTCATGTGTCATTGACAGGTCCTTATGTGGCAGGGATCATAAGCGGTTTTGGCCTGAAGGTTTACAGGCTTGCAATACTGGCATTGCTGGCTTAGGTGAATTTTGAGGGGTCGAGGTCGCTGAATTTCTTTTTTCTTTTGAGAAAGTATTCGAAAACCAGATTTGAGCGATAGACTCCGCCAACCGGGATTATTGTGTTGTGTTTTCTTTCCTGCAATACCCGTGGGATAAGAAAAAAGAAATGCCAATGCGCTTTTATTACGGCAAGGAAATCGGGGAGACCCCCATCCACAAGAAATTTAAAAGCAGCCACCCCATCAAGAAAGAGCCTCGCAATCAGTACTTTGATCAGCCGGTTTTGGGGAAGGTTCTTGAACAACATAATGTGGTTGTTGCGAATGTTGAAATAGGTTTTTCTTGATGATTTTTTGGGAAGGGTTCCTCCACCCACATGATATACTGTGGAATCCGGGCAGTAAATGATCCTGCCTCCGTTCATTTTAGCCCTCCAGCAAAAGTCAATTTCCTCCATGTGTGCGAAAAACCTTTCGTCAAGCCCGCCGAGTTCATTGTAAACAGAAGTTCTGACGAACAAACATGCGCCTGTGGCCCAGAATATATCAGCAGGCTTCTCATATTGGCCTGTATCGGTTTCAATGGACTGAAATATCCTGCCCCGGCAGAAGGGATAACCGTATTTGTCGATAAAACCACCTGCTGCCCCGGCATATTCGAATCTGGATTTTTCAAAATATGATAAAAGTTTAGGCTGACATGCCACGATGCTCTTATCCTCCTGCATCATTTTGATCACCGGCCTGATCCATCCCGCAGTGACCTCAATATCAGAGTTGAGAAGGATGTAAAAATCGGCATCGATCTGGGCAAGAGCAACATTGTACCCACCTGCAAATCCGTAGTTTTTATCATTTCTGATGATCTTCACTTCCCCGAACTCAGATTTCAGAATTTCCACAGAATCATCTGTGGAGTTGTTGTCAGCTACGTAAATATCTGCATCCTCCCTGCTGTGCTCAATAACAGAGGGCAGGAACTTCCTGAGAAATTCCCTTCCATTCCAGTTAAGTATTACGACGGCAACTTTCAATAGCGTACAACATTTTTTTATGAAGGGTGTAAAGATACATTTTCCATTTCTTATATAACGCAATAGCGGGGGCAAATCAGCTTCCCGCATGTTTCCACCGCCTGTGCGACCAAAGCCAGTTATCGGGGTTCTCAGCTATTTTTTGTTCTAACAGCCTGACATGTTTCTCTGTGATTTCATATTCAGAAGTTTCCTTTGGAAATTCTGAAACCGTGGTGATTTCCACCTCGTAATGTCCTCTTCCGGATCTTTGTATATTAAAAAAAACAACCGGAAAACCGAGTGACCTGGCGATTTTTTCGACTCCGAGAAACACCGGTGTTTCCTGGTTCAGAAAGCGGGTTCGGTAGTTGATTTCATCGCGTGTCGGGGTTTGATCGCCCGCAAATATCGTAAGGGTCAGTTCATTTTTATTCCTGACCATTTCACGAAACGCACTTTTGAATTGAATCAGACCACCCCTTGAGTTGAAACGTTTTCTGAGTTTTGTAAGATAACGGTCGAAATAAGCATCATTCAGCGGCTTCACGATGGCAAAAGCCCGATAACCGGTGATCATCTCCAACGCCATACTCATCCATTCCCAGTTGCCGCAATGGCCAATGGTTACTATCACACTTTTATTTTTTGCATACAAATCTTCCAGAATCCGGTAGTTTTTGAAAGTGATCCGTTCCTGCAAGGTTTTCTTCCTGAGATTTCTGATTTTTATCACCTCAAGAATCAGGTCTGAAAAATTTCTGTAAAACTTTTTTGCGATTTGTTTTATATCATCAGGATTTTTATCCGGGAAGGCCTTTTTCAGATTGGTGAGAACCACTTTTTCCCTGTACTTAAATACACGGAACAGCAGAAAGGAAAGAAAATCCGAAAAGAAATACAAAACCCTGAAAGGCATCAGGGAGATAAGCCATAATAAACCCACAGCAAGTCTTTTCCACAAAATATGCATCAGGTAAAAAGTATTTCTGCCTGCAAAATAACAGAAAAAAGAATTAATGATTTTCTCAGAGAGAGAGCGGATCAGCGGGGGATATCGAAATATTTTTTTGAATTTCCACCCCAGGTGTCATCGGAAACGCCCTCATCAATATTGAATCCGGCATCCACCCTGCTGTAAATGGCCTGTTGCCACCGGTAGTTCGAGAGTTCTCCGGAAACATCAGAGTGAATCTGCACAAAATCGTTGGTGACGATGTCTTTTGTGTAAAAAACAAATTTTTTATTTCTTTGACCGTCTTTGAGGGTATAGTAGTGCCATATCTCATAAGGGTAAGTGGCGGGTTCGTTGTAGCTTTCTGAAATGGCATTAGGTGGTCCGTATTTAAGGTATACCCTGCCTCTGTCACTTTCAAACCCCTTGCTGATCTGTGTTGAATAGGCAAGGTTCACCTTATTCACCTCATTCAGGTAGTGGAGCCACGCCAGCTCTGGTTTGTCTTCATCCCGATCGTACCAGAATTTGTAAAAGTATCTCTGCATCACCTCTTTATCATTGCTTTTCATCAATGTGGCGGCAAAATATTTTTCGTGTTCTGAAGAAATAGGCTCGAGGAATGCCACAAACTGGTGCAAAGTATCAATACCGGTTATCCGGCCGGCAAATGTTCCGGCTATGTCCATTTTTTCAAGATCTTCAGGCTTTATTTGCATACGGGGATTGCTCCTCTGAAAAAAGCGCTTGCAGGATGAAAGCAGAATGTTTTCCTTATTCCGGGTTTCAATGATCAGGAAGTAATTACCGGATTTCAGCCCGGTGATATCAAACTCACTGAAAACAACGGAAACCGGAGCTGCAGATTCCTTTTTGTACCTGACGTATTCATTCACAGGCTTGTTTAAATCCATATTTTGAATGAAATATGACAAAAGAAATTTTTCGTCCGGGCCAAGCGCTTTATCTGTATTGTATATTTCGGCATAGAATGTCAGCTTATTGCTGTTTTCAGGAAAAAAATCGGATACATAGGTAACGATGTCATAACCGTTTTTCGTGAGGGGGCCTGCACTTTGCACAGGAACAGCCGATTCAATATACTGAATGCCGGAAATGGCCACATTCGCAGAGCTATAATCCATTTCAAACATTTCGGTGTGGATATACGGCTTGTTTCCTGAGTTCATATCCGATATCTGTATTTCGAATGTATACTTTCCGTTAGGCAGCTTGTACCTTTGCTGATCCAGAAAGTTGAAATTATTGTTTATCGTATCCTCCGCAGGGGGGCTTTGCAATGTATATTTATCGAAATTCACTATTTCATCGCCACTTCTGAAAATGAGAATAACCTGAACCTGCCCTATGAATTGATTGTTTTGATCAGCAATATAATGAACGGTTGAACCGGCAATGGAAAGGTAGGTTTCAATATACGGCCCCTCTGTGGGTGAGTAGAAGGTGGAATAAGAAAGGTAGGCTTTCAGTGTTTTGGCTTGCAAACAATAAATTCCCGACAGGAAGGCTATGGCAAATATTGCGGTACACCTTCCGGCAAATTGTATGGTTTTCAGGGATATCATATTTTTCATATCAGCAGGGTAAATATTTATTAACTTATTATGAGCAACCAAAATTAGGCATTCTCTCATTTAATGTCAACAGTAAATCAGAATCCGGTGATTTTTTAAAAGAATCCGGTTTTGAAAATATTTGGAAGAACTAAAATTATTGTACTTTTGCCCCCGGAGAGATGGCAGAGCGGTCGAATGCGGCGGTCTTGAAAACCGTTGTCCGCGTGAGTGGACCGGGGGTTCGAATCCCTCTCTCTCCGCCTTTTCCCGCTCACTATCCCCCGGGCCTCTGATGGTGGATGAAAGCGGGCTTTTTTACTCATGTAAAACCGATCATCCGATGCTGATGGTGGCCACAACAGGCAGATGCACCCATGAAAATTCATCCTGGTATATCATTTTCCCTGCGATGACAGAATGGTTCAATATGCCGGATTGCAACCGGGTACATAAAAATCGCAAAGGCAGTTAACGGCCATCAGAGGCTGACTGCAGGTCAACCTGATGTATTGATTTGCATTATTTTACCGGTAATTACAGAGTGTCTGGGTCTTTGAACAGTTTGTAATCACATGTCATTCATCAATTTAACAAATAATTAACAATTTTTTGGCAGTCTTATGCGCTGCTGAATCAAAAAAATCCATTTATAAATGCATACTTTTGTATATTATTATTGTCTTAAAGCAAGTTCAAAATATTATTAAAAAAAGGAACAATTATGAAGAGGATCTACAAAATGTTAAGTATCTTGCTTGTAATCGTATTTTCCGCCGTTACAAGCCTTCACGCTGATGTGATCACCTATCCCGACTCCTGGGGAAAAGACGGATTCAATCTGTCAAAAGAGAATACCAATTCAGTTACGGTTGTATTTTCAGTGAGCGAAGTTTTCATGGAAAATGTTGACATAGACGGATTGCCCATGAAAAGTGTTCACATACCCGGGGTGTTGCTTCCCAACGATGAAGGGGCTCCTGATCTTCCCGGCACCTCACGCTTTATTGCCATTCCTCAGGGAGCCACAGCCCGATACAGTATAATTGCTGCCAGGACGGAAATCCTTAGCGGAGTAGAAATAGCCCCGGCGCCAAGAATCCCTCTCGATAGCGACAACGGGCCGCTTTTCTATGAGAAAAACTCAAAAATTTACACGGCAAATGAGTTCTATCCGGCTGAACCTGTGAAGGTATCAGAACCCACACAGATCAGGGGTCTTGATGTAGTATACCTTGGAATCACCCCTTTCCAGTATAACCCTGTAACCAAAGAGTTGATCATCTATAAATACATAGAGGTGGAAGTTGAATTTATTGGCGGCAACGGGCGCTTTGGCGAAGACCGTCTCAGAAGCAGATGGTTCGACCCCATCCTTTACGATGCCGTGCTTAATTTCAACTCACTGCCTGAAATAGATTATGACAAACCCAGGGAGCCAACAGAAACTCTGGATTACGAATATCTCATTATTGTTCCTAACGATGCCACTTTTATTTCATGGGCCGACTCTGTTAAAAGATGGAGAAATCTTCAGGGAATCAGGACAGGAGTGGTTACAACCACACAGATCGGATCAAATAATGCCACACAGATCGAAAACTATATCAACAATGCCATTAACACATGGGCTGTTCCACCGGTTGCCGTTTTACTCATCGGCGACTATGGCACAAGCGGCAGCACCATTGTTTCTCCCATATACAACAGTTATTGTGTTTCGGATAACATCTATGCTGATGTCACAGGCAATCACCTGCCGGACCTTATTCTGGCCAGGATGACCGCCCAGAATGCCACTCATCTGAATACGATGATCGGTAAATTCCTGAAATATGAAAGGACTCCCCCTACCAATCCGAATTTTTATAACCATCCGATCACTGCCCTGGGTTGGCAAACCGAACGTTGGTTCCAGATTTGTTCCGAAACGGTGGGCGGATTCTGGAAAAATGTGATGGGTAAAAATCCTGTCAGGATCAATGCCATCTACAGCGGTTCTCCGGGATCGGTCTGGTCAACGGCTACCAACACATCCACGGTGGTTAATCTTTTCGGGCCCAACGGTCTGGGTTATATTCCTGCCACCCCTTCAGCCCTTGGCGGATGGTCAGGTGGTACTGCATCCCAGGTCAACACTGCCGTCAACAATGGAGCTTTCATGCTGCAGCACCGTGATCACGGCTCCACAACAGGCTGGGGCGAACCCTCCTATAGTTCATCCAATATCAATGGACTGACAAATACCGATCTTACCTGGGTATTTTCCATAAACTGCCTCACAGGAAAGTACAATTTAAGCGGTGAATGTTTTACCGAAAAATTCCACAGATATACCTACAATGGTCAGTTTTCCGGAGCATTGGGCCTCACAGCGGCCTCAGAAGTGTCCTATTCTTTTGTGAATGATACCTATGTATGGGGTATGTTTGACAATATGTGGCCGGGCTTTTTGCCGGAATACGGAACCACTTTTGGCAACCAGTACATCCTCCCGTCATTTGGCAATGCCGCCGGGAAAATATTCCTCGCACAATCGAGCTGGCCTTACAATACGAACAACAAACAGGTGACCTATCATCTTTTCCATCATCACGGGGATGCTTTCACCACGGTGTATTCAGAAGTTCCTGTCCCACTCAGTGTGAGCCATGCTTCCACCCTGACATCCAGTGATTCTTTCTTCCCTGTTACAGCAACTTTCGGATCCCTGATCGCTTTGACAGTGAACGGAGAGATTCTCGGAACTGCCATCGGGAACAACAATCCTGTCAACATCCCGATCCCGCAGCTCAATATTGGCGATATCATTACAGTCACTGTTACAAAGCAAAACTATTACAGATACACCGGTTATGCCGAAGTGCTTTCACCTATGCCGAGATTTGCACTCAAGGCATTTCTCGAAGGCCCGTTCAACGGGACGGAGATGTACAAATTCCTGAACACTTACGGTCATTTGCCGCTATCGCAACCTTTCAATACATCTCCCTGGTATTACACGGGTACCGAAAGTGTTGCATCCATTCCGAACGGCAACGTGGTTGACTGGGTTTTGGTTGAGTTGAGGGAAACTTCCGGATCGTCAGCTCAGGCTGTCAGCTCCACCGGCATTGGCAGAATGGCCGGCTTCATCCTTAATAACGGCGACATTGTAGGAATTGACGGCGCCTCTCCGCTGGAATTCAATTACCCGTTCAGTCAGAATGTTTATGCCGTTGTGTACCATAGAAATCATCTTCCTGTGATGTCCAATTATCCTCTGCAGGAAAACCAGAATATGTATACTTATGATTTTACAAATGCTCCTGACAAGGTTTGCGGAGGAGTGAACGGGCATAAACTCATTGCTCCCGGAGTATGGGGCATGGTTTCCAGCGACGGAGATTCCGACGGGCAGATTACCTCTGGTGATAAAGTGGAAGTGTGGGGTTCGCAGGTCGGCCTGTCAGGCTACATGAATGGAGATTTCAATATGAACGGCAATACCGATAATACCGATAAGATTCAGTACTGGGCTCCCAATGCCGGATATGGAATGCAGGTGCCTCAATAAACTGAAAACAATACAACCCATAGATCAGTTGGTTGATATTTTTGGGGATCGCACATCGTGATCCCCTTTTTTTTTTAATTTAGCCTCATAGATTGTAAAAAAAACATCAAATTATGAAAACATTATTTTTATGGATCCTGCCCCTGACATTCGCCCTTCTTTCGTGTACGGAAAGCGTAGACATTTCAGACCACAGTATTCAGGCTGAGATTATCGGAAAACCGGCGCTGACACTTACATCCGATTTAATGACCCCTGAAGTATTATGGGCATTCGGAAGGGTTAGCGGGCATGAGGTTTCACCCGACGGGCAAACCATCCTCTTTGGGGTTTCTTATTATTCAGTGGAGCAGAATAAAGGAAACCGTGAATTATACACCATTGCCCCGGATGGAAATAATCTGAAACAAATCACCCATTCACCCAAAAGTGAATTCAATGAGATGTGGAGACCTGACGGAAAGAAAATCGGCTTTTTATCTTCCGAAAGCGGCTCTGTGCAGTTATGGGAAATGAATCCTGACGGAACGGAAAGAACCATGATATCAAACATTGAAGGGGGAATCACAGGGTTTAAATACTCACCCGACCAAACGAAAATATTATTCACCCGCGAAATTCCAAAAGAAAATAAATTCAGGGATGTGTATGAAGGATTGCCCAAAGCTTCGGGCCGGCTTATAGATGATCTGATGTACAGGCATTGGGATCATTGGGTGGATAACTACAGCCATGTGTTTTATGCAGAATACGATGGGGAAAAGATATGGAATGAAAAGGATATCATGGAAGGCGAACCCTATGATGCCCCTTTGCAGCCATTCGGCGGCATTGAACAAACCGACTGGAGCCCGGATGGCAAAACCATTGCCTACACAAGTAAGAAAATGACGGGAAAGGAATATTCTTTATCCACCAATTCGGATATCTACCTCTATAACATTGAAACCGGGGAAACCAGAAATATGACCGAAGGGATGATGGGCTTTGACATTGCTCCCCTGTTTTCTCCTGATGGGAAATACATTGCATGGGAAAGCATGGAGCGCGATGGATATGAGTCCGACAAAAACAGGTTATTTGTCATTCATACCCAAACGCTTGAAAAAACCTATGCCACAAAAGATTTTGATCAGAATGCAGGCAGTCTTTTCTGGGCGCCCGACAGCAAATCCATTTACTTCACAAGCGATAAGCGGGGCAAATTCCATATTTATAATTACGCGTTGGGTGAGGGGGTCATCACCCAGGTCACCGACGGAATGCATGATTATAAAACGGTTGCAGTTACCCGGAGCGGGCTGGTTGCAGCCAGGAATTCAATTTCTGTGCCCACTGAATTGTATTCGGTTGATCCCGTAAGCGGGGCGGCATCCCAGATCACTTTTGTGAATAAAGACCTCCTGGATCAACTTGCTATGGGAAAAGTGGAAGAGAGGATGATGAAAACCGAAGATGGTAAAGACATGCTGACCCTTTTGATTTTTCCGCCCCATTTTGATCCCGCCAAAAAATATCCTGCCCTGCTTTACTGTAAGGGTGGGCCACAGGGCCCTCTGAGCCAGAATTTCCATTACCGCTGGAATTACCAGATTATGGCTGCTCACGGATATATTATTGTAGCTCCGAACAGAAGGGGAGTGTCAGGCTTTGGGCAGGCCTGGCAGGAGCAGATCAGCGGGGATTACCATGGGAAAAGTATGAGCGATTATCTCGTAGCTATCGATGAAATGGCAAAGGAACCTTATGTGGATGAAAACCGCCTGGGCGCAATCGGCGCCAGCGCCGGAGGATATGCTGTTTATTATCTCGCAGGTATCCACGAGGGAAGGTTCAAGGCATTCATAGCCCATGACGGTATTTTTAATGAAGAAGCGCAATACCTGGAAACCGAAGAGATGTGGTTTGAAAACTGGGACAAGGGGGGTGCATTCTGGGATAAAGACAACAAAGTGGCCCGGGAAGTCTATGCCCATTCACCCCATAAATTCGTTCAGAATTGGGATACCCCTATTTTGGTTATTCATGGCGAATTGGATTACCGGGTGGTATTCACCCAGGGTATGACTGCTTTCAATGCAGCAATACTGAGGGATCTTCCGGCACAGTTCCTCTATTTCCCGGATGAAAACCACTGGGTGCTGAAACCTCAGAATGGGATATTGTGGCAACGAACCTTCTTTGCTTTCCTTGATACTCATCTGAAGGGAAATTGAACCCCATGAAAAACAGAAACCGGACGATCAGATGGCTTGCAAGAATTCTCGGCCTGCTTGGCGTGGCTTTTTATGTTCGTTTTTTTCTGTTAAAATATGAAGGAAACTGGGTCGATGCAATTTCAGGTGATTTCAGGTCATTTGCATTACTCATGCTTTTCGGTGTGGCCGGTTATGTGTTTGCATGGTTCCGTGATAAGGAGGGAGGGCTTGTTATGCTTTTCTCAGGAATGCTGATGGGATTGTACCTGTTTTATGCAGGTCCGCGGCCACCATCTTTTTTTACACTGGTATACGGACTTCCTTTTATGGTGCCCGGAGTGCTTTTTTATTACATCGGGCAGCAAACATCGAAGGAACCTTAAGCGATTTTGACTTTCCCTGGTGAATAATAATTTCGTCAGTTTTATAATGATTTATTTTTGGATGGAATTTTATCGGAATGGTATATATCCGGTTTGAAAAAATTGCGAAATCTCTGCTTAAGCGATACCCATGCTATGCTTTTGGTACAGGTGTAATTTTTTTTTCGATATTTATTATAAACGAAGTGCTGCAGGATTTGAGCGAATCAGGGCGCATGAGTTATCATCCTGTAATGGGCTACCTTTCTAATTTTTCCTTGCCCGCCGGTTTGTCCTTTTTGATAACCGGAATTTTCAGATCACAACCCGGCCGGTTGCTGATGCTTGCATTGATATTCTTACTGCTTGTTATTTTTGAGTTCTTCCCCTATAACGGCGGGCCTGAGACATTTGATGTTTTTGATCTTTTTGTTGATTTTTCAGGGATATTATTCACCTTAATCATTTTGAAATTATACCGGTGTAATGAAGCAAAGGCATAAATCCTTATCTGGTTTTATGCAGCAATCAATCGCCTGGATTCCGGCTTGATTTTGACAAATATTTGCATGGATCAGAACTGGTCATATTTCAGGGCATTGCCCCTGGATTTTTCAACAGGGTATTTTTTTTCATTTTTCTTGATTTTTTCAAGGATGATGTCCGGGATGCTGAATTTATGCTTTTCGGCCAAAAGGAAGCAAAAAGCAAGTACATCTGCAAGCTCTTCCTTGATTCTTTCCTTGTCGGCGGTCTCTGCTTCCGCAGTGGTTTTCCACAGGAAAATTTCGTTTAATTCTGCTGCCTCCACCCCAATGGCAGCCGCCAGGTCCTTGGAAGTGTGAAACTGCCTCCAATCCCTTTTCTCCCTAAATTCAACAAGGGCTCTGGTTATTGCTTCAATTTCGCTCATTTGCTTTTGTTTTATAACACAACCATAAAAGTACCACTTATCTTTGAATAGAAATGCAAGCCGGTTATCTGGTCAATTCAAAAAATGCAAGCCGGTGCAAAATTGTTGACAATTATGCCTGTTAGTGTTGACATCTTATACACTAATAACCATCGAAAGTCGTTAGTTTTACTCAATCATAAAATGGTGGCCCTGTCACATGAATAATAAGTATTTTCAGGCGGTTTTCATTTTCATACTATGGGTGTGTTTTTCCCTCACAGGCTTTGCACAGCCCCTGCCTTTCGATGGTTCGATTGGGGGAGGAGAAGGAATTTTGCCTGTCGGAGGTGGTGCAAGCCTCGGTAACGGTTTGATGATGCTGGTCACTATGGGAGTCGGTTACGGTATCTACAAATACAAATCAGGAAGAAAGAAACTGATGGAATGACTTTTGACCGGCACCCTCAGTGCAAATTCCTCCCGTCTTCAGCCTGAACTGACACTTTCAGAGTTTTTCCCTGATATTTAAAAGAAAAGAGCGCGTCTTTTCCATCGTGGTTATCAGTGCGATCCGTTCTTCAATTTCTTTTCTGCTTTGCCTTATTTCGTCTTTTGCCCCTTTCAGTGTAAACCCCTTTTCTTTGACCAGATGATAGATTATTTTCAGGTTATCTATGTCTTCATTAGTGAAAAGACGGTTCCCTTTTTTACTTTTTTTGGGGTTAATAATATCAAATTCTTTTTCCCAAAACCGGATAAGTGAAGCATTCACCTCAAACATCCGGGCCACTTCACCCATGGTATAATACAGTTTTTGCATCCCAGAATGGAAAATTTGAATAAAATTACTCTTTTTTGGAAATAAATTCACAATATGCCGGATGAAACAGTGTAACAGGCAGGATGATGTGAAAAGCGGAAATTATGACAATGCCTGGTTGTACCTTGAAGATATCTCAATCACCTTTTCATACTCTTCAGGGGTAAGG
This sequence comes from Bacteroidales bacterium, assembly GCA_016927695.1. Lineage (GTDB taxonomy): Bacteria > Bacteroidota > Bacteroidia > Bacteroidales > JAFGHD01 > JAFGHD01. The sequence continues at coordinate 37,367 of JAFGME010000105.1, read as the reverse complement.
TCATTGTAGAAATAATATACTGGGTTCACTTTTTTTCCATCCTTATGTACCTCATAATGTAAATGCGGGCCTGCGGAAAGGCCTGTATTGCCTACTTTTCCTAAAATCTGTCCCCGGACTACCTTTTGACCAACCCTGACACCCAGTTTTGAGAGATGGGCATAGAGGGTTTGGTATCCATATCCATGATCGATAACCACAATATTTCCATACCCATGCAGGCTTTTTTTGGCTTCAATCACTGTTCCTGCTCCTGTAGCGTAAATATTGGTTCCTGTGGGAGCAGTAAAGTCCATGCCATCATGAAACATCCTTCTTTTGAGGATGGGGTGTATCCTGTATCCGAACCCGGAGGCTATGCGGGTGAGTTTCTTATTGTCGATGGGTTGAATGGCCGGTATATGGGCCAACATTTCATGTTTGTTTATCGCCATCTCATACACATCATCAAACGACTGCGACTGCACTACCATCCTGCTGGTAATATTGTCTATTTTTTTAGTAACAGCGATCACAATTTCCGAGTTTTTATACCCTTCAAGTCTGGCATACCTGTCGACACCGCCATAACCCGCTTCCCTCAATGCATCGGCAATGGGTTCGGCTTCAAAGATCACACGGTAGATATTATCGTCCCTTTCCTGTAAGTTTTCAAGCACTTTGGCAACCATATCCAGCCTCTCATTCAGTATGGTGTACTGAAGTTCGTATTGGGCAATTTCCCTTTTTAACATTTTTTCTTTGGGCGAATCGAAGAAGCTAAAAGCTATGAAAACCACTATTGCAGTAAAAACCATGGCGGTGAGCATGACGTGCAATAATTTGACCAGCCTCATTTTAAAGGTGATCTTTACCTCTTCAAACTGTAATGATTTTTTGTTGAATCTGTACTTTGTATTACCCATCTGTAAGGTGTAGTATTACCTCGTGCAGTATTTAATGTATAACTTTAGGACGCAAAGTTAACTATTTAATTTAATTTTGCAATCCTTTTGTAAATGGGTATTAACAGGTAAATTGTTAATTAATGTTAATCATGGATTCACGAGAAATAAGAAAACGGTTTCTGGATTTTTTTGAGGACAGGGAGCATAGGATTGTACCCTCTGCCCCTATGGTGATTAAGGACGATCCTACCCTGATGTTTACCAATGCCGGAATGAATCAGTTCAAGGATTATTTTCTGGGAAACAAAACTCCTCAGTACCGGAGAATTGCCAACACCCAGAAATGCCTGAGGGTTTCAGGCAAACATAACGATCTTGAAGAGGTTGGCCTCGACACCTACCATCACACTATGTTTGAAATGCTGGGCAACTGGTCTTTTGGCGACTATTTCAAAAAGGAAGCCATTGAATGGGCCTGGGAACTGCTCACCGGTGTTTACCATATCGACCCTGACCGTTTGTATATCACTGTATTTGGCGGCGATCCCGTTGACGGCACCTCAGGAGATGATGAAGCATTGATGTTCTGGAAAGGCATCGTTCATGAGGACAGAATCCTCTTCGGATCAAAGAAAGACAATTTCTGGGAAATGGGCGATACCGGTCCGTGCGGCCCTTGTTCGGAAATACATGTTGACCTCAGGGAACAGACCGAAAGAGATGAAACACCCGGGCATGAACTTGTCAATAAAGACCACCCTGAAGTGATTGAAATTTGGAACCTGGTTTTCATTGAGTTTAACAGGGCTGCCGGTGGCAGTTTAATGCCGCTGCCTTCAAAACATGTAGATACGGGCATGGGTTTCGAACGCCTCACAATGGTACTTCAGGAAAAGAAATCAAATTATGACACCGATATTTTCAAACCGCTTATCCAAAGGATTGAAGAACTGACCGGCGCTAAATACGGTAGTGACAGAAACACCGATATTGCCATCCGGGTGATAGCCGACCATTTGAGGGCTGTAGTGTTTGCAGTTGCGGATGGTCAGCTTCCATCCAACGTAAAGGCAGGGTATGTCATCAGAAGAATTCTGCGCAGGGCCATCCGTTATGGATATACCTGGCTGAACCAGACAGAGCCTTTTATCAACAACCTGATTCCTGTTTTGGTATACCAAATGGGTGATTTTTTTCCCGAATTAAAGGCCCAGCAGGAATTAATTGTGAAAGTGATCACCGAGGAGGAAACAGCCTTTTTACGCACCCTGGCCAATGGCATCAAACGCTTTGACCAATATGTGGCAGTAAATAGAGAACCCGGGATCATAGATGGGAATTTTGCATTTGAATTATTCGATACCTACGGTTTTCCTGTTGACCTTACGCGTTTGATGGCCCGTGAGAAAAGCTGGGATGTGAACATGGAAGGTTTCAACATCAGGCTGGAAGAGCAGAAGGAGAGGTCGAAAAGCGCTGCCGGCAAAACAATGGAAGACTGGATAGTGATCAGGGAAGAGTCGGATGCCCGCTTTGTTGGCTACGAAACACTTCAGACTGAATCGGGGATATTGAAGTACAGGAAAGTCATACAAAAGAAAAAGGAGTATTTTCAGGTGGTACTCGACAAAACTCCATTTTATGCCGAATCGGGTGGCCAGGTGGGCGATACGGGTCATTTAGAACAGGAAGGAAATAAAATTAAGGTTCACACCACCGTCCGTGAAAATGACCTCATCAGTCATATCGTTTCCCGTATTCCTGACAACCCGGAAGCCATGGTGACGGCCACTGTGGATGCAGAAAAGAGAAAACTCACTGCCAATAACCACACTGCAACACACCTGATGCATGCCGCACTCCGTAAAGTGCTGGGAAATCATGTGGAGCAGAAGGGCTCGCTGGTTGACCACCTGCATTTGCGTTTTGATTTTTCGCACTATTCAAGACTTACGGATGAGGAAATCAGGGCGGTTGAAACCATGGTGAATGAGAAGATCCGTGAAAACATTGCATTAAATGAATCCAAGGATGTTCCCATGGATGATGCCCTGAAAATGGGGGCAATGGCTCTTTTTGGAGAGAAATATGGTGAAACGGTCAGGGTGATCACTTTTAACAAGGACTATTCTGTAGAGTTATGCGGAGGCACACATGTTTCCAGCACGGGGCAGATCGGATTTTTTAAGATCATTTCGGAAAGCAATATCGCCGCCGGTGTGAGAAGGATTGAAGCCATTACCGCAGTGGAAGCGGAGAAATTCATCCAGGCGCAGAACGACATTATCCGGCAGCTCAGGGATTTATTCAAAACCGATGAGAACATCATTAAGGGGGTAAACGACCTGATCGGACAAAACAACAAACTTCATAAGCAGGTGGCTGATCTGTATAACGAAAAAGCCATGCATATCAAAAAAGAACTGCTTGCAGCCATTGAACCTGTTAACGGGGTCAATTTCATTGCGCAGGAGGTTGACCTTGAGGCAGATGTTCTGAAAAATCTGGCTTATCTGGTAAGGGATGAGGTCGAAAATCTGTTTCTGGTACTTGCTTCGGTTAACCAGGGTAAAGTGTCCATCGTTTTTTTAGCCTCCGACGACCTTGTCAGGGAAAATGGCTGGCATATCGGTCTTTATCTCAGGGATATTGCAAAACTTATTGACGGGGGCGGGGGAGGACAGCCCCATTTTGCCACAGCCGGTGGTAAGAATCCCGGCGGCATAATCGATATTTTCAACGCTGCACGACAACTCATCACCAGAAGCAAAAGGGCTGAATAAGATTGAAATCCCTTGTGTTAGCAAAGGAATCCTAAGAATCCGGGCTTATTACATGAAGCTCCCAGCGCTTTTTGCCGGAATGGTAGCTTGTTATATATTCCTTTCCGGGCTCCAGGCTATATTCTTCATATTTCCCCTTACTGTTCCGGATGCGAATATATAACTGCTTTTTATGGTCAACCGGCAAACCGGTGTAATGTTTCGGATCAAGATAAAAGTCGTTCCACTTTTGCCTGTTGTGGCTTACCTGAAACCGGAATTGCCTTGATGATGAGTTCCTGAGGGTTACTTTCTTTTCTTCATCGCTGACATTGCCTGTGGTTTGTGGGCTGTTTTTTCCGGGAGGTATGGGCTGGCATATAAAATCAACCGTCTCCACTTCAAACTCGTTCCTGAAATAGTCTCCCTTTTCCCCCAGTTTTCTTTTGCCGGGACCTGCCGTTTCGGCCAGAAGGTAAGTGTCTCCCTGGTATTTTATATAGGTTTGACCATTTGCAGGTTTCCCTTTAACTGCAGTAAGGACATGGTTTTTCTGATTGAGGAATACATAGTCATTGCTTTCGGTCAGGTAACTCAGTATGCCGGCAAAAAGCAATGCCTTTGAGTCGCAATCCCCATACATTCTGATCAGGATTTCAGGCGGGGTAAGGATACCGCCATAGTGAAACCGGTTATCATCTTTGTCAGGCATTCCGTAGGGTATGTCCTGAACAAAGCTCATGGCCATTTCAATTCTGTTTTTCCTGCTGTCTTTTCCCTTCGCCTGAAGGGTTCCTGCAATCCATTCGGCTATCGGTTTGCAAAATACAGGTGCATAATAATTGAGGATAGCGCTTTTATCCACAATGAGATATTCTCCCTTCTGTTTGAACAGGCCTTCGGATATGATTTCCTGACGTTTTCTGCGGTTCTCCTCTGAATCCGGATATGGATCAAACATCGATGCGGGTATGCCAAATCTCAGGATCATGGAATGGGTTACTTCAACAGGGAAGGCCATGGTCAGGCTTTGCATATTCCTGAACGGATCCATGAAACTGAATGCGATGATGTACTCGCCGTTTACTGTATCCACCTGGTAAGAGATGTGGTCGTTATACCGAAGCCCTTTTTGTGCGGTAATGACCAGAGGCAACAGTAAAACAAAAATCAGATGCATGAACCCGTTTTTCATGGAGGAAAAACGAAAGGATTGAAGTCTTATTATTATGAGGCGCTTACCAGGTTATTTATTCAAAATATTGGAAAGAAACTCCTTTTCTTCGAATTTGTAAGTAACCCCGACAGAAAAGAAAAAGTACTTATCGTCCTTCATGGCTATCCAGGAATCGAGTTTGTCACTGTTTATATATCGTGAAGAAAACTCGGCTTCAAGGCTGAAAAGGTCATTCAGCTTATAATTCATTCCCAGACCAAGGGGGAATATCAACTCGGTCATGGCAGATTTCTTTTCCGGTTTGTGACCATTGCCATTGGAGCCTGTTTCGGGTATTTCATAACCATATCCCTTAATGATCGTCCCTTCTCCATCCCTGAGCAGGCTGCGGTAGTTGATAAGACCGATTCCGCCGAAGGCATAGGGTCTGATTTTTTCAAATTTGTAGTTCCGGTTGATCCATGAATTCAGGATGACCTGGAAGTTGACACAGGCTTCTTTGTAGTTGTTTTCAAAGGAGTAATCCCGTTTTTTCCCTGAGAACTCCCCGAAATTGAACTGTCCTTTAACCCCTCCGTTTAACAATCCGTTGGAAACCACTTTTTTGTTCATGGCAAACCCAAATTCACCGGGGAAGGAAACGGGTTTGGTGACATCCATATCGCCTCTGAAAATGGAGGTGCCTATCTGAAACGTGGCAGACCAGTTGTGCAGTATTTCAACGGGCTCTATTTTGTAGTACTGACCGCCCCCCCTGGGTATGAGGTTTCTCAACTTGTGCTCATCTTTCCAGCTTATCGGACCGAAAGAGAGCAACGAAAATGTGATGTAGTTTTCTTCCAGATTGTAACGGATGAGTTCCTTAATGGTTTCTTCATTTCCTTTAATATCATAATATGTCGCCGCAATCACCTGATTGTTGCCTTCCGGGATAAAATCTTCGGTGAGAAGACGGTATGCAGCGGATAATGCATTCTGATAATTATTGACACTGTCAAGGCAATACAAGGATTTCACGAAAAACAACTCTTTTTCTCTGGCGGAGAGTGTAAAACTGCCGGGTTTCACCCTGCTGTTGCTGGAGAAAATTGTAAAATACACACCATAGTCCACGCCGAGGGTCTCTCTTTTATAAAGCAGGGTTTTAAGAGATCTGAGGTAAAGTCTTCTGAGGGCTTTATCAGCATGAAAATCGGCAATATCCAAAACAATGAAAATCCTGCTTTGAACATGATAATCATCAATTTTGGTCGGAATTACATTGTTATCTTTATCCTGATTGTTATCCAGGGGTGGGATGGATGTGTTAAAGATGATTGTTTTTGGGGTTTCAACTTCGGTTAAATCTTCCGGAATAGCTATTTTGAATGAAAGGGTATCTTTCATAATCACGATTCCGTTTCTTTCGGTTCCTATCCACAGGGTGGAATCCGCAGTGTAAAGCAGGCAATTGATCTCGTCGTCGGGAATGGGAGAATTGCCGGCATGGAAAGTGAACCATTCAAAACCGCTGAATCCTGCCAAACCACCAAGGTAAGTTCCTGCCCAGATGAAGTTGTTTGCTCCTGTAACCAGGGGCCGTATGTTGTTGTCGGTGAGGCCGGATGTTCCGGTATCAAAAATCTCCCAGAAAATGTCATTGTACAGGGCAATCCCACCGCCTCCTGTTCCGATCCATTTGTTATTGTTTTCGTCGATGGCAATGGAATATATGTAATCGTTGGGGATTTTGGAATTTCTCTGGTTGAAGACTCTCCAGTTTACATTGTTGTAAGAAACAAGCCCGCCCCCATGGGTGCCAATCCAGACCACGTCATTGGTGTCAATGGCCAGGGAAATCACTTTGTTTGAAAGCAGGTCAGAGTTTTCGGTATTGAATTTAATCCATTTGTCATCCTTATATTTAACAAGACCGTCGAAGTAGGTGCCGATCCACACGGAACCGTCAGCAGAGCATACAATATCCATAATCACATCCGAAGGCAATCCTGAGTTTTTCGAATTGAAGACTTTCCAGGCGCTACCGTCGAACATGGCCAGCCCTCCGCCGTCAGTACCTGCCCAAATCCGGTTATTCCGGTCAACACTGATGCAATTGATATAGTTATGGGGAAGGTCGGAGTTGTCTGTATTATACCCAAGCCATCCCCGGTCGGAATAAACCCCGATACCGTTTAAATAGGTTCCCACCCATATATTGCCTTCATGATCTGCTTCGATACATTTTACCGACTCATTCGGCAAACCAGAGTTCAATGTGCTGAATGTTTTCCAGTGGGAATTCTGCCCGTGAAGGCCATGAACAGCGCAAAACCCCAGTAATAGAAGGAGAACATCATTTTTTCGCAAACTCATAACATCTGTTTTTTGTAAGCTGTCATTGTTATCCAAAGGTTATAGGAAAGCCCCTATTCAGGCACCTGGCTGCCGGTCCCGCTGTTGGGAGTCCAAACATCCACCTTGTCCTGATTATTCACATTTCCGTTCATATCCCAGTCTGCATTCAAATAGCCCGCCGAGCCGGATTGAGGCACCCAAACATCAACCTTGTCGGGATTGCCAACCTGCCCGTCTGCATTTGCATCGCCTCCTATCATTCCGAAAATTCCGGGGGCAACCTCTTTTTGTGCGAGGAGCCCTCCATAAGCCTGACCGCTTCCGCTGGTGAAGTTATACGAATAAACGCCTCCTGACTCCGGTAGCGGATTGGCCGACATGATTCCAAGATGGTTTCTGCTCCATATCACCGTGAAAAGATTTTCTGTAATGGTGAGGTTGAAAGCGGGATTTGATATGCCATCCAATGATGCAATCCTGCCATCTTTTAAAAGGAAGGCGGCTTGCCGTGCAATCATGGTGCTGCCTGTTGCCGTGCCGGCATTATCCGGAGTTTCACGCAATTCAACAAGAATCCAGTCCACAACATCAGCAGAAGGCATCGAAGCCACACTTTCCGTTCCTGTGTAATTCCAGGGGACCGTATTAAACGGCTGGCTCAGTGGGATGTATCCCAGAGTATTCAGAAAAGTTGTCATTTCGGGGCCTTCGTAAGGGCCCTCAAAAATGACAGTAATATCTAATTCTATGTTTGGAACAGAGGCATTCAGGCCTCCCGAATAGCAATATACTTTTCCATTTCTGCCTCCGGCAACCATCTCCCATGAGCCGTCGCCATTGATGTCGGGAATGGCGCCAATGGCATCCACCGCTTCATAGAAATTGACGGAATGAAGAATCGCTCCGTCCACTCCGTTGAGGAAGTAAACATAATTGGATGAATAGAGTGTGCCCGCTACCATGTCGTTGATCCCATCCCCTGTGATATCACCCATTCTGTCGATGTTCCAGACTTTGTCGGCAAGGGACTGCAGCCAGATGTTCTGGCCGGTATAGCCGCTGATCATAACAGCGCTGGAATTGCTTTTGGCCAGAGAAAAGTCCTTATATCCGTCTCCATTCACATCGTCAAAAATTTCACACCTGAGTATCAGAGCTGGTCCGACAGAGCCTGTAAAAACTGCAGCGCCGGTAACCGGGTTAACCAGATAATAATTGCCGCCAAAATCTCCTGCAACAATATCTTTCACTCCATCGTTTGTAATATCGTCAAGTTGTCCGAGGGCCCAGACAGAAGTTCCGCCGGTGGGGATATTCCAGAGAATGGCTCCGGTAGCTCCATTAAGGCCGTAAATATACCCTTGTGTTTCCGGGTCATTGGAAGAGCCTCCTATGACGTCGGGGATATTGTCAAAGTTGAAATCTTCAACTCCAATCACACTGAAGTTGGGCCCTCCCGTAAAGGTATTCCATATGGGGGTTCCCGTTAGCCCGTCAAGGCAATGGAAACGTTTGGGGCCTGTGCCATAGGAGTCGTCGCCCGAGGAGGCAAGCACATCAGAGATTCCATCGTTGTTGTAGTCGTATCCGGCATAAACCTGGTATATCCATCCGCCCTGCCCGAAAATGTGTGTGTCATAAGTCCAGATGATGGTGCCGTCATAGCCTGAAATGGCGTGAACAGACTTAACCCCCCAAGCCAGGCCGACAATCACATCCTGGTATCCGTCGTTATCAATGTCTTCTATGATGGCGAGGCCGGTTTGACCGTAAACCGAACCTGAGCCATTCTCCCAGATCACATCGCCTATACCCGAAGCATTTCCGTTGAAGCACCTGATGTAATCGTCTTCAGAACAAATAATCACATCGTCAATGCCATCGCCGGTTACATCAGGCATGGGCGAAATGGCTTTGGGGCTGTTATCGTATGCGCTTCCGCTTATGGTGAAATTCCAGAACGGATCGCCGATGGGATAATCCTGACCGTTGCCGGTTCCGGAAAGGCTCACTGTGGAAGGGTTTTGAGAAATATCATTATGTTGGATGGTGACAGTTCCGTTGATGGCTGCGGCTGCAGAGGGATTGAACCAGATTCCGATTTCGGCGGTGGCCAGCACATTGATCTGAAGAGGCAGATTCACCGTCCAATCGAGATAGAAATCCGGGTTGCTGAAATTAATGGAACTGATGATGAGGGGCTGGCTGCCGTTGTTCTGAACGTTCATGAACCAGCGGGTATGTGCATTAAGCCTGACACTCCCGTAGTTATGGGAAGCCTCTGCAATCTGGATGTGCGGGCCGACATAAACGGCATCGCCTGTCAGGGAAAGGTCAACCTGTGGTGTAATGGGATCGTTCGATTCGATGGTGAAAACAGTATTAAGCTGGCCCGGCTCGGTGGGTTTGTACTTTATCGGTATCTGAATGGAATTGCCAGGCTCAACGGTTTGCGGAAGGGCCATATCTACAAAGATGGGTACGGCCGATGGGAAAATGAAATTGGTAATCACCAGGGGCGCTGTGCCCGTACTGTTCACAGTGCAGTTCCAGATGGCCGAATCCCCGACCGGTATATTGCCATAATCATGATAAGTTAAAGGGACATTGATCTGGGGTGTCCCGGCGCCTCCTAAGTCCACCTTATAAAGTTTGCTGTCTGATGAAAGTTGGCCGTCAACGTACCAGAGGTATTGACCATCATACACAATACCTGCCGGTTTCATGTTTTCACAGGCATGACTTTCTAAGACAGTGCCGTTTTGGTCGGTTTTATAAATCATGTTGGCATTGTAATCCACCACCCAGAGATCGCTTCCCTGAAGGCAAAGATCCCATGGCTGTTCATTGGGCGTCGGTATTTGCTTGATCACACTGCCGGTTGCATCAACTTTATATATTGTGCCCGGGTTAGGATAATAGGTAGCCACCCAAAAATCTCCGTTATCGTAGGCAATCCCCGACATATAATGATCAGGCAGATTAAACTGGGAAACAATGTTGCCGGAATTATCCAGCTCCATCGCGTAGGCCGGCACGGATGAACTGGTGGTATGGTCTGTGATCCAGAGATGGTTGCCATCATGGGTCATTCCGTAACTGTCGTTTATGGAAGGGTTGGAAAACAATAGCTGATATGATCCATTGGAGGGATCCACTTTATACACCTTGTCACCATTGGATCCGTAAATGCCAAAATACAGGTAAGTACCATCCCAGGCCAGTCCGGAAGCTTTACCGGGAATAGTGTAGCTGGCAAGTATGGTCCAGTCTTTTGAAGCGCGGACACCTGCCGGGAACGCTGTAATCGTTGTCACTACAACAATAGCTGCAAATAAAACAGCCATGAAGGATTTTGTGGGATAATGTGGTCTCATGTGTTATGTTTATTACTAATAAATCAAATATATTTTTCTGAATATCAGACATTTAGGGGCTAATGTTATGCAAAAACCCCGCCAAGATTCTTACCGTTCTGAAAATCAATATTTTGCCAACTTTAATGCCCTTCAATTCAATTTTCTTTACGAAAAATGAAGTAAATATGTTTCGATAACGGGTATTTATTATTCTGAATTCTATGCCATTACCGGAAATATTTTCAGCGCCTCTGAATATGCAGTAAAATGTGTGATGCAACGAAACTGTTTCCTTCGCTGTTCCAATGCACATCTCCGGGGATAAAGTATTTTCTGACGATATCTTCCGGATGACCGGCGTTAATGAATGGCGGATAAAGGTTAACGAAGCCTGCCTGATGTTCATTTGCGAACCTCTGCCAGAAATCCACCTGTAAATTCAGCATATCTCTTTTAAGAATGGCTGTGGGCCAGGGATAAATGATCATCGTGACATCAATATCATGCTGTTTGCACAGACGCATCAGCCTGGTCATGTTTTCCACGGCCAGGGTGAGTCCCTGGCGGCCCCATTTCTCATAAAGGGTACGGTCGTGACTCCAAAGGGGAAAGGCGTTAATAAAACCGGTTGCCTCCTTTTCCGTTTCATCCAGAAGGCTACCTCCCATTTTCCTGTTCCACTGATCAGTGATGGGATTGGCGGATCCGGCCCTGATCAGGGTGGACACTGAATAATATATGTAGGATCGCCGGTACAAAAACCTTTTAATGGCATGCAACAGCTTTTTGGTCCGGTTTTCATACCAGGGTTTAAACTCCCGGTATGTGATTTCATTCAGCGGATCGCTGTTGTCGATAAAAACCAGGAGGCGGTTTGGGATGAACTTTTCATGCTCAATAAGATATTTCAGTTTGAGATAATGAAAAACGGGGCTATAGCTGACCACTGCAGAATTATAGACTGCAGTTCCTGAATCCGTCAGTTTTTCTTCCAGAATTCCGGCTACGGTCTCTTCCCACACCATACCAACTCCTTCGAGGAAGGAGTCACCCATGATCAGGTATTTTTGTGGCGGTTGCGCCGGGTTGACTTCTCTGACAACGCCATCCCTGAAACCTAATGAATTGGTTGTAAAGGGATATATTTGCCCGCCCCATTGCGCCCGGGTATCCTGGTTTGGCAGCAACCCATGGTGGAACCAGGGATCGGGGCAACGGTAAGCATTGTAGTCAAAGGGGATGAAAATGGCCCCTGAAAGCAGGTCGGTAATTATGAGGACAATCACCAATAAACCCGAAATGGCAAGCGCCGGGTGTTTTGCGAACAAGGATTTACCCTGACTTCTTTCCCTGTTGTTTAAAGTTGATTTCTTATTCTGCATTTCTGTTCCTGTCTGAATGAAAGTTTGTAATTTTGACTCATTCTGTTTGTAAATTTACTCATCCTGATGGAAAACTTTATAGTTTCGGCAAGAAAATACCGACCGGCAACATTTAATTCTGTTGTAGGACAAGATGTTATCACGGCAACGCTTAAAAATGCCATTAAAAGCAATCATCTTGCCCAGGCTTTTCTGTTTTGCGGCCCGCGTGGGGTTGGAAAAACAACCTGTGCACGCATACTGGCGAAAACCATCAATTGTGAAAATATTTCTGAAGATATTGAGCCGTGTAACGAGTGCAAGTCATGCCTTTCCTTTAATAAATCCGCCTCTTTCAATGTGCATGAACTGGATGCCGCATCCAACAATTCAGTCGAAGACATCCGGAACCTGGCGGATCAGGTAAGGATACCCCCGCAGATCGGTAAATACAAGATTTATATCATAGATGAGGTGCACATGCTCTCGTCACAGGCTTTCAATGCCTTTCTGAAAACTCTGGAAGAACCTCCTGCCTATGCAAAGTTTATCCTGGCCACTACGGAAAAACACAAAATCATCCCGACAATATTGTCAAGATGCCAGATTTATGATTTTAAAAGGATTTCAGTTTCCGATGCAGCCACACACCTTGCTTATGTGGCAGAACAGGAGGGAGTCAGGGCCGAAGCCGAGGCTTTGCATATCATAGCTCAGAAATCGGATGGGGCGATGAGGGACGCACTCTCTATTTTTGACCAGATCGTTAGTTTCAGCGGCAATGAGATCACTTACGACAATGTGATCGAAAATCTCAACATTCTGGATTACGATTATTATTTCAGGATGACCGATGCAGTAGCCGAAGGGAACATCACACAAACCCTTTTGATCATCAATGAGATCATCGGCAATGGTTTTGAAGGGCAGCACTTTATCACGGGGTATGGCGAGCATATCAGGAACCTCCTTGTGTCGAAGAATCATGAAACATTGAAATTGCTTGAAACAGGAGCTTCCATCAGCAAAAGATATCTTGAACAGACCGGAAAATGTTCCCCTGAATTTCTTTTAAAAGCCCTTGAGATTCTGAACAACTGTGATATTAATTATAAGGGAAGCAATAACAAAAACCTGTTGCTGGAGCTTTCGTTGCTTCAGATTTGTGCAGCTTCACCAAAAGTATCGCAGGCCTTTCAAATGCAGGATGTCATGCCTGAGAAGAAATCCCCGGCATCTTACCCGGTAAGGGAGTCAAAGGTGCAGTCAGGAGTTGCGGCAGAAAAACCTGCGTATAAAGTCAGGCAGGCCACCCAAACGGGTGATATACCCCGGACGACCTCCATCAGGATCACTGACCAAAAGGATGTTAAAGATCAAAATAAAGAGGTTGGGCAGGAACCCATCCGGAAAAATTCAAATCCATTCACCCGCCCTCAACTGGAAGAAGCCTGGGGTGAATTTGCTGAGACCATGAAGGGCGATGCACCTCTCTACGCAGTTCTTACCAAAAGGGCGCCTGAATTGGGAGAAAACTTCAATATAGTGTTCACCGTTGACAATAAGCTGCTTTCGGATATGGTCAGGGAAAATAAGCCCGATTTGGTTCCGTATCTCAGAAAGAAATTAAGCAATGATTTTACGGATATCTCGATTGAAATCGTAAAGAGCGATAAAGAGGTTAAACTGTATACCCCGGATGATAAGTTTAACAGCATGGCCGGCCGCAATCCCGATCTGGTGAAATTCAGGGAAGACCTGGGCCTTGAATTGGATTAATACTATTGAGCAATGAGCATTTCGGCCAGGTTGTCAGCATGTATATTGAAGTTGTTCAAATGGCAGGTTTTCAATCATATTCCGGCCCACATAAATAAATGCGTGGTGGTGATTGCCCCCCACACCAGCAACCTTGATTTTATTATTGGCAGGCTTGCTTTCAGCGCACTGGGTTTGAATGTCAGATTCCTGATCAAGAGAGAGTTTTTCTTTTTTCCACTGGGCCCGCTGTTAAAATGGTTGGGAGGTGTCCCGGTCGACAGGCAGGCGGGAAGGGAAGCGTTCAGTTTTGCACGGGAGCTTTTTGACAGCCATAAAAGTATATTTCTTACCGTAACACCCGAAGGAACACGGAAATACACTGCGAAGTGGAAAAAGGGTTTCTACATTATTGCCAGACGTGCTGAAGTCCCCATAGTTTTAGGTGTTCTTGACTACAAAAACAAACGAGGCGGACTTGAAACAGTACTTGAAATGAGCGGCGATTATGATGCCGATTTCAGGCAAATTGAATCTTTCTACAGGGGAAGCCATGCACGGCACCCCGAAAAATTTAACCTGACAGAACCTGAAAAATGATCGGTTTCTTTATTCTGCGAAAACCTCGAACTGGATTTCGACGCGTACATCCTTATGGAGCACAATTTCTGCCGAATAGGTTCCCAGCTCTTTCACAGATTCGCCATCGATCAGGATTTTTTTCCTGTCAATTTCATATTTGAATTGTTCCTTGATGGCATTGGCGATCTGAATGTTGTTTACCGATCCGTATATCTTACCGGTTTCGGCAGCTTTAGCTCCTATTTTAACCGTAAGTCCTTTAAGCGCTTTGGCTAAGTCGCCGGCTTCAGTGATAACCTTCTGTTCTTTATGCGCTTTCTGTCTCAGGTTTTCCGACAGGATTTTTCTGTTGGTTTCCGTTGCAGATTGAGCAAGGCCTTTGGGGATCAGGTAGTTTCTTGCATACCCGTCTTTTACTTTAATGATCTCATTTTCGAATCCCAGATTGGGAATATCCTGTTTTAAGATAACTTCCATAATTTCCTCCTCCTATTTTAATAAATCTGCAACATAAGGCATTAAAGCGAGGTGCCTTGCACGTTTCACGGCCTGGGCCACCTTTTTCTGGTATTTAGTGGATGTACCCGTGATCCTCCGTGGCAGGAGTTTTCCCTGCTCGTTCACAAATTTTAAAAGGAAACCGGCGTCTTTGTAATCGATGTATTTGATGCCGCTTTTCTTGAAACGGCAGTACTTCTTTTTCTTGGTATCGATCGCTATCGGAGTGAGGTACTTGATATCTGTGTTGTTTTGTGCCATTTTTGTAAAGATTAATTGTTAGCGGATGAATCAGGCTGTTTTGGCTTCCCTGGCCTTTTTTCTCTTGTTTTCGTTGTATTCAATTGCATATTTCTCCAGCCTTACGGTGAGAAACCGGATAATCCTTTCATCCCTTTTGAAGGCCACTTCAAAATCACGGATGATTGCGGGTTCAGCTTTGTACTCTACAAGATGGTAAAAACCTGTGGTTTTTTTCTGGATCGGGTAGGCAAGTTTTCGCATTCCCCAGTTGTCGGAGAATACGATCTCGGCCCCTTTACTTTTCAGATAGTCCTCAAATTTCTTTACCGTTTCCTTCATCTGTTCATCAGACAAAACGGGAGTCATAATGAAAACGGTTTCATACTGATTTGTCATATTTTAAATCATTTAAATATTAAAAAAGGGCTGCAAAATTATAAAATTATCTAACAGTAACAAATAAAAAAACCCTAAAAAATTCAAAAGAAAAAACCTTGCATTATGGCATCGTTCAGATCATTTGCTTAGTTTTACCGGCAAAACTACTATTAAAATATAAAGGAATGAAAATCAATATCATTTACCTGTCGCTATTATGCATGATGTCATTGAGCATAGCGGCACAGGAACCTGTGAGAGACCTGATCAGGGTTTCCCCGGGCGCCGGTGATTATCCCGGAAGTAACGTGCTCACCCTTTTCGATTCCACCCTTACTGAAGTGAAGGAATCGGGGCTCAGTTTTGTTTATATGCATAAACTGATCAAAATACTTACACCTGAGGGAGCGAGGCAAAACAATGTGATCAGGATCGGATATGACCCCCTTTCTGCTTATGTGGAAATCCGGGGAGCACGGGTTTACAGGGAGGGCGGAACGGAGGATGTGATTGACATTTCCGGCACACTTGATTACCCGGCCCCTGCACGAGCCATATACTGGGGAGCAAGGGAGAAAATGCTTGAAATCGGCCGCCTTTGCCCGGGAGATGTCATTGAAATCAATCTGTTCAGAAAAGGTTTCACTTATGCTCTTCTCTACGATGCGGAAGACGACAGGTACATTCCCCCGATGCGGGGACATTTTTACGATATCGTTGAATTCTGGAGCGCAGAGCCTGTGATGGAGAAAGTTTACCAGGTTGATATTCCGGCCGACAAACTACTTCAATACGAGTTTTATAACGGGGAAGCCAGGTCATCATCGGCGCTCCGGGGCGACAGGATGCTGTACACTTTCACAAAAACGAACTTTTCGAGGCCGGCCACGGAAGCCGGGATGGTTGCCCCTTCGGATGAGTTCCCGAAGTTATTGCTGTCCACCAGCCCCGACTGGAATGCGAAATCGCTCTGGTTTTATGGCGTAAATGAAGATTTTGGCAGTTTTGATGTGACCCCTGAGGTGCAGGCCAAAACCGATGAATTGTTGAAAAATGCAAAGGATGAGGTGGATTCAGTGTCAGTACTTACTCACTGGGTTGCCGACAACATAAGGTATTCCGGAATCTCTATGGGAGAGGGTGAAGGTTTCACGCTGCATAAGGGCGAAATGACTTTTGCCGACCGTTGCGGGGTTTGTAAAGACAAAGCCGGGATGCTCATTACCATGCTCAGGGCTGCCGGGTTTGAGTCCTATCCTGCGATGACCATGGCAGGGTCAAGGATCGATTACATCCCTGCCGACCAGTTTAATCACAGTGTCACCATCGTCAAACTGTCTGACGGACGGTATCACCTCCTTGATCCAACCTGGGTGCCTTTTGTAAGGGAGTTATGGAGCAGCCTGGAGCAACAGCAGAACTACCTCATGGGCGTACCGGAAGGAGCCGACCTTATGATCACCCCTGTTTCACCTCCTGAGAATCATTATTTCAGGATCAATGGGAAATCCACCCTGGACGCTGACGGTTCACTTACCGGCGAGATAACCATTGATGCCGAAGGACAGTCGGATGCAGCCATCCGAAGGATGTTCACAGGCGGGTTCATTTCCACCTGGGGTAAATCCCTGGAAAGGGAGTTGCTGTCCGTTTTTCCTGCAGCGCATATCATCGACGCCGGATATGGGAACCCGTATAATTATACTGACGGCCCTATCAATATAAAACTCAGATTCGTGATTCCGGATCATGCCCTCGTTACATCCTCAGAAATCATCTTTATTCCTCCGGCAATTTCAGGGATTTTCAGAGGGGCTATGTCGCATCTCTATTTTAACCTCTCTGCCAATGAACGGAAATACGCTTTTCGTGACAGGTGTTCAAGGCTGGTGGAACTTTATGAAGAAATCACCCTGCCTTCCGGCGCAGCGATTGCTTATGCCCCCGATGTACAACCTGTAAGCAGCGATCCCGCTTCATTCAAAGGAGCTTACAGCATCCAGGGCAATATCCTCAAAGTGTCGGAAACAGTTACCCTTAGGAAAAGAATTTATGACCCGGAAGACTGGAGTGCATTTAAAGAGGTGGTGCAAAATCAGAAAAAGATGGCAGAAGAGCCGGTAATCCTAAAAATCATCCAATAAAACAAAAGCATTATGAGAACATTTTATTTAATATCCCTGGTATATTTCATAACCATAAGCGCTTTTGCCCAGCCCGAAGCAGATGCCGCTTTTGATAAAATTCTGAAAGAATTTACACTGCATGAAGATGGAAGCATGGATTTTCACTATTACAAGAAGGTGAACCTGTACACGCACTTTTCATTCAACCGGCTATACGGCGAAACTTTCATTGTGTATAATCCTGCTTTTCAGAAGCTTACAATAAACAAAGCGTTCACTACACAATCCAATGGAAACATTGTCCATTCCCCTCCCAATGCATTTAATGAAGTGCTGCCGGGGTTTGCCCAGGATGCGCCATACTTCAGTCAGCTCAGGGAAATGGTGGTGACCCATACAGGCCTTGAAGTTAACTCTGTCATCGAACTGGATTACAACATCTCAAGTCAGGCGGGATATTTTCCGGCCCTGATGGGGAATGAAGTGATCGCAGAGGCTTCCCCGGTCAGGGAGGAAATCATTGTTATTAAAATACCAAAGCATAAGGAATTGTATTATAAAGTTTTCAATATCAGAACCGCACCTGACGAGTCAGAAGAAAAGGATATGAAAATCTACACCTTCACTTTCCGCGGTATCAGTGAAGGGTCTCACGAAAATTTTCTTCCGGAAAACAGTTCTCATTTACCCAGGTTGGTATTCAGCACTGAAAAAATGGAGGGATTATACAAATACCTGGTTGCCCATCCTGCATTTCAATACAAAACCAGTGACGATGCCAAAAAATTTGTTTCTTCCCTGAAAGAAAAATCAGAAAATGACCTTCAGCTTATTTTTGGCTTGCAGAAGGCCGTTGCCACTGAAATGAATAACTGGAATATTCCTTTTGAGCACACCGGATACCTCCCCCGTGTCCCGGCTGACACCTGGGCAGCCAATGGGGGCACCCCCTTCGAAAAAGCCATATTGCTGGCAGGTTTATACCGGGAAGCCGGCATCCACGCCGAACCGGTGATGATGTTTCCGGAACAGTTTTATGATGCTCAAACAGGTTGTTTGCCGCTTGTTACAGATTTCCTGGTGCAGGTGAACCCGAGAGAAACCGAACAACAGTATATCTCTCCTGTGACTGCTTCTGAACAAAACCTCATTTACCGTCTTGATGGCTGTATAGCCGTTGCCCTGAATCCCGATAAACCCCTCAGCGAAATCAGTTTCAGTGAAAGTCCCGGAAATAAAGCCGTACTCAGCGGTGAACTCCTCCTGGATGATTCGCTCCGCATTTCCGGCAAACTGAAAGCGGAACTTTCCGGAAGAATTAACCCTTATTATACCATTGCACAAAACGGAGAAAGCGTTAAAAATTTTCTCTCCGGTTCCCTAAGTAAACAGGATGTTAAAGATTTTGAGCTGATCAATTCTGCACAGATACGCTCTACTATTGATTTTACAGTTGAGAAAAAGGAAGCGCTTGTCAGGATGGGGGAATATCTGCAACTTGACCTGCCTGAGT
The DNA here is from genome assembly GCA_016927695.1 of Bacteroidales bacterium. Lineage (GTDB taxonomy): Bacteria > Bacteroidota > Bacteroidia > Bacteroidales > JAFGHD01 > JAFGHD01. The sequence goes on along the minus strand of JAFGME010000105.1, from coordinate 18,386 downwards.
TAAATAAAGGCCTTCCGGCATGGCACATGAATTATCTTTACAGTAAGCGGGAAACCCCGCTGGAAGTTCCTTTTACTTTGTTTGAGAAGTATGAAATTGACATCAGCCTGCCTTCGGGAATACAATGGATAGGTAAGCCTGTAAGTCAATCCGTGGATGCCGGATTTGGCTCTCTGATCATTGAAATAGACAGATCAGACAAGGGCATAAAAGTGAGCAAATCCCTTGAAATCAGGAAAAGAATCATTGAAGTTTCAGAGTACCCTGAGTTCAAAAGAATGATCGACCTCTTTCATGCCGGGAACAGTAAAAGCATCATGCTGAAAATGACCGGAACGGATTGATTACGGACAGTAAAGTAAAAATACTGCCATTGCCTGTAAAGGTAGCCTGATTACAGCTTTTGCATGATTGCTCTGAATTTTCCGGTAACCTCTTTGGCGATTTCCATAAGTTCCTTGTTGCCAAGCATTTCCATCAGTGCGGATGGATTGATGGCAACCACTTCGGTGATTTCCGGCCCGGTTTGCTTCAGTAAGATCTTACATGGAAGGAAAAGCCCGATGTTTTCGTCAGCCTGCAGGGTTTGATAAGCATAGCCCGCATTGCACACACCAAGAATGCGGTAGGGTGTAAATTCAACATGTAGCTTTTCGGCCAGGGTTTCATGCATACTGATCTCAGTAACAACAGTGAATCCCTCTTCTTTTAGCACATTCCTAAGGGTTTCCTCCACTGATTTTATGTCGCCGCTGATATTCTTACTCATGTAATAATCCCCGTCAGTGATTTCATTTTGAACGGTTTGGGCATTGAGAACGCCCAGCCCCATAAAAAGGGCGATGATGATCCATTGAATGTTTTTCATAAACTTTTTTTGGGTTGCGAATGATCAAAGCTTGTACCAACCGGGGTGATATGTCAGTTTGTCCTGCTGGAGGTGCTGAAAAAAAATACGTGAAATGTGGAGAAAATGAAATATTTTTTTGGATATTGAACATATGTTCATTATATTTGCAGCCGGAAACAAAAATAATCCGTGTATGCCACGTCCGAAAAACGAAAGGATAGTACATAAACCGCCATTGTTCACGGAGTTTAAACCTCTGGGTGTTTCAGGGCGGTTGCTGGGGCAAACGCTTTTGTCTCTTGATGAGTACGAAGCGTTTCGTCTTGCTGACTATAACGGCCTTTCGCATGCGGAGGCAGCAGGGGAAATGGAGATTTCCAGGAGTACTTTTACCCGGCTTATTGAACAGGCCCGGAAAAAAATTGCCGACCTGATTATCAACGGCAACCTGCTTCTGATTGAAGGAGGCAATGTCCATTTCCGCAAAAATATCATCAGGTGCCTTAGTTGTGGGTATATGTTCGATATGAACATCGATGCCTCTTTTGCGGAGTGCCCGCAATGCCATTCAGTTAACCTGCTTAATCTTGCAGGCGGTTTTGGTCATGGCAAATGTTGCACGGAAAGAAGTTATGTTCAATCAAAAATGAAAGGAGGTAATTATGCCGGGAGGTGACAGAACCGGTCCCAACGGACTGGGGCCTATGACAGGCAGAGGAATGGGTTATTGTGGCGGCAGTGGCCGGCCTGAGTCTGCAGGATTGCAGATGGGAGGCGGCAGGGGATTTGGAAGAGGCCCCGGAAGAGGAATGAGAAACCGGTTCCGCAATTGGCGCAACGGCTTATTCGGGGATGCGCCGAATGACGTTACTGAAAAAAACCTGCTTGAAATTGAAGCGAAACGGCTCAGGGAGCAAATGGAAAGCATTGAGAAGCGACTCGCCGAACTTCAGCAGGGAGAAGAAAAATGAAAAGACGACTGCCCTGGAATCACAAATTTCTTAGGAAAACAAGTATTGATGGGTAAATCGATCTTCAGGGCAGTCTTTATTCACATTGAAAACAAAAAAAAAGCATTATGCAAGGGGATGGAAAAGGCAACAGAAGGGGCATGGGCAATGACCCCGAAAGCCCGGGAGGCAGGGGAAGGAACAAGGGAGGTTCTTTCGGGCCGGATGGTTTTTGTGTTTGTGCCAAATGCGGTGAGAAAGTTCCGCATCAGAAGGGGGTAAAATGTACCACCCTCAAATGTCCTTCATGCGGGCATACTATGATCAGAGAAGAGTTACTAGTGATTAAAAAAACTAAAAAGTCATAACTTAATTATAGTATTTTATGGGAAAAATATTTGCTGTGCCGGTGATTGACGGCAGGTTGTGCATGCATTTCGGGCATTGTGAGAAATTTGCCCTGGTGACAACCGAAAACAATTCCATTGAAAAAATAGAAATGGTGGAACCTCCTGTTCACCAACCCGGAGTATATCCCAGGTTTCTGGCAGAAATGGGGGTGGAAACCATCATAGCAGGAGGCATGGGCATCAAAGCCCAGGAACTCTTTACACAAAACAATATCGAAGTTTTCGTAGGCGTCGGTTCGGAGGAACCTGAAAATCTGGTCAGGAAGTACCTGTCAGATCAACTGCAAAGTGGCGCCAACTTGTGTGATCATTAGATCTGATGCCGGTGAAAGTTGCCATCGCAAGCGGTAAAGGGGGAACGGGCAAAACCATGCTGTCGGTCAACCTGGCAGGTTACCTTTCCATGCGGCAGGAGGTTGTTCTGGTTGATCTGGACGTAGAAGAACCGAACGCAGGTTTGTTTGTCGGGGGAGACATCATCCGGCAGGAGGCCAGATATAAGATGATCCCTGAATGGATTGAAGAAAGATGTACCTTATGCGATATCTGCCAAAGGGTCTGCAACTTCAATGCAGTGATACGCATCGCCGGAACAATTCTGGTCCTTCCGGAACTTTGTCATGGTTGTTATGCATGTTCCGGATTATGCCCAACAGATGCCCTTCCCATGAAAAAAAAGAAAATGGGAGTTCTTACCCATTACAGGAAAGGGAACCTGATCTTTATTGAGAGCAGGCTTGATGTGGGGGAGGAGCAGGCTGTGGAACTTATCCGGCAGACAAAAAAATACGCAGAGGACAACAGCAGGGGGGCAATGCAAATATTTGATTCCCCTCCGGGAACTTCCTGTCCGGTGATAGAGGCAACCAAAGACGCAGGGTTTGTGATCCTGGTGACTGAGCCCACCCCTTTTGGGTTGCACGATCTAACTCTGGCTGTCGAAACCATACAGCAGTTTACCCGCCGCTTTGGAGTGGTGGTGAACAGGTATGGCATCGGCAATGATGATGTAATAAACTATTGCAGCAGCAATCATATTCCTGTTATCGCCAGGATTCCCTTTGACCTGAAAATAGCCCGTCTTTATTCGCAAGGCAGGATGGTTTATTCTGAGATACCTGAAGTTCAACATCAACTGGATGGGATTATCCGCTATCTTGATCTTGCAGCAAAGCTGGCAGAAGAAGAACAATACAAAAACAATCAGAAATTTCAGAACAGCCCTTAGGCAGTGGAAAATGAAAGAAATAGTGGTTATATCCGGAAAAGGGGGGACGGGCAAAACATCCCTTACGGCTGCATTTGCCTGTCTGGAAGGCGCTGATATGGTGGTGGCCGATTGCGATGTGGATGCTGCGGATATGCATTTGTTGCTAAGCCCCGATTTTGCAGAAGAGGAGGTGTTTATCAGCGGTGAATTGGCGGAAATTGACCCGGACCGGTGTACGAATTGTGGAAAGTGCATGTCGGTATGCCGGTTTGATGCTGTCTTTAACGAGGACAACTCTTACAGGATAGATCCTCTGAGTTGTGAAGGTTGTGGTTATTGTGCCAGGGTGTGTCCTGTTTCCGCCATCATCAACAGGAAAAGAGAATCCGGCAAATGGTATGTTTCCTCCATAAAAACGGGAAGTATGATGGTTCATGCCAGGCTCTTTCCGGGTGCCGGCAATTCAGGTAAACTGGTTGCCGTGGTTAAGAGCAAAGCCAAAGAAATTGCAAATGCCGGAAATAAGGAATTTGTGATCGTTGACGGCTCCCCCGGGGTCGGTTGTCCGGTGGTTTCATCTCTTTCGGGGGCACATTTCGTGGTTCTGGTCACCGAGCCTTCGGTGTCGGGCCTTCATGACCTGAAAAGGGTTTATGAGCTGGTACGCAAATTCGGCATTCCCGCCGGATGCATCATCAATAAATCAGACATCAACAGTGAAATATCCTCGGAGATACACGGCTTTTTGAAAGCCGGAAACATTGCACATCACGGGGATCTGCCATTTGATGATATATTTGTGAAATCCCTGAGTCTGGGGCAAACCGTAACCGAATATAATGACAGGAGGTTGCTGCCTCTCATCGAAGGAATATGGGCAAGTGTAAAAACAGAAACATTAAAAAATAACAACAAATGAAAATAGCATTTACATCCAAAGGAACCGGCTGGGATTCGATGATCGATCCCCGGTTTGGACGATCAGAATTTTTGTTGGTTTATGATGAGGAAAGCGATGTTTTGTCGGATTACGACAACCGGGATATTGCTTCGGTGACTCACGGTGCAGGCCCCAAAGCGGCAAGCATGCTGTTTGATGCAAAGGCGGAGATACTCATCACCGGAAACGGTCCGGGCGGCAATGCAGCCTCAGTGCTTGAGAAATCCGGAATGCAGATATACACCGGCGCTGACGGAATGACCATCAGGGAAGCTTATAAGGCATTTAAAGACAGTCAATTAACAAAATTCAATCTATAGTATTTTATGAAAAAGACAGACGTATTGATCATTGGCAGCAGTGCAGCGGGTCTTGTAGCTGCCGTCACAGGGAAAAGGTATTACCGTGATAAGGAAATCACCGTAATAACAATGCAACCCAGCACACTGGTCCCTTGCGGAATTCCATACATTTTCGGCACAGTGGGCACTTCAGAAAAGGATATCATGCCCGCCGAGAAGATGTTTGAATCCACCGGGGTGAAAGTGCATCATGGTGAGGTAAAGGCCATTGACCGTTTGGCAAAGACGGTAACTTTGATGGATGGAACCCTGTTTGGCTATGAAAAACTGGTTTTGGGAACGGGTTCAACCCCTTACAAGCCCACATGGTTGCCGGGAGTGGATCTGGAAAATGTGTTTCTGGTTCCAAAGGATAGAAATTATCTGGATCTGATGCAATCAAAACTTGCAGATTGCAAAAAGATTATTACTATTGGAGCCGGATTCATCGGGGTGGAAATATCGGATGAATTGAACAAGACAGGCAAACAGATTACCCTGGTGGAAAAATTGCCCCATATTCTCGGACTTGCCTTTGATGAGGATATTTCAATACGGGCAGAAGAATTGCTCAGGAAGCGGGGCGTGGAATTATTAACCGGGGTTGGTGTTAAGGAAATTTTTGGTAAATCCAGGGTTGAGGGGATAGTGCTTGAAGACGGCAGACGTCTGGAGGCTGACGCTGTGGTGTTATCCATCGGATATTTGCCAAACAGCGGGTTGGCAAAGGAGGCAGGCCTGGAGGTAAATAAAAAGGGCTTTATCAAAGTGGATGAATATATGCGTACGGAAGATCCGGACATCTTTGCAGTTGGGGATTGTGCCGAGAAACGGGACTTTGTGACAAGGAAACCCAGCCCGGTGATGCTGGCTTCCACAGCATGCGCTGAAGCCCGTATTGCCGGAATGAACCTTTTCAAACTATCTGCTATCAAAACATTCAGCGGTACGATATCCATTTTTGCCACCGCTATTGGCGACAGAGGTTTTGGCGTAGCCGGTCTCACGGAAAAGATAGCCAGAGGGGAAGGCTTCGATATTGTCACAGGGGTATTTGAAGGTGTTGACAGGCATCCCGGCACCTTAAATGACACCCAGAAACAGTTTGTCAAACTGGTTGTCGGAAGGGAATCGGGTGTGATACTCGGTGGTGAAACCAGCGGCGGACTCTCGGTAGGGGAATTGACAAACACCATCGGGATCATTATCCAGAACAGGATGAGCATCAACTCACTTCTGACTGCCCAGATCGGAACACATCCTTTGTTGACCGCATCACCTGCAGGCTATCCCCTTTTGAAGGCAGCAGAGGATGCTTCTTCAAAAATATTAAACGGACTATCCAAATAATTTAATTTGATTCTAAGTTTATACAGCAAAACACTATGAACACGAAAAACATGGGATTTAACTCCAAGCTGATTCATGCAGGCGATTTTGAGGATGAATTCGGCAGCGCTGTAACCCCGATTTATCAGACATCGACATTTAGCTTCAGAAATGCGCGGCATGGCGCCGACCTTTTTGCAGGAAATGAAAAGGGGTATATTTACACACGGATCGGAAACCCAACCATCGATGCCCTTGAGAACAAACTGACCGAACTGGAAAACGGCTACAGGGGAATTGCTTTTTCATCCGGTATGGCGGCCATTTCCACTTTGTACATGGCCATGCTCAAACAGGGCGACCACATGATAAGCACCTCTGCAGTTTACGGCCCGAGCAGGTGCGTGATGGAGACCCACTTCTCCAAATTCGGCGTGGAATCGACATACATAGATACTTCTGATATCGCGCTGATTGAGAAGTCCATTAAGCCTGATACGCGGCTACTCTATTTGGAAACGCCTGCCAATCCTACCATTCAGCTCACCGATATCAGGATGGCCTCCGAAGTCGCACACAGGCATAACATCCCGGTTTGTGTGGACAACACTTTTTGCAGCCCATACCTTCAGAAACCTCTTGATCTCGGGGCGGACATTGTGTTGCACTCACTTACAAAATTCATCAACGGACATGCCGATATCGTGGGCGGGATCATAGTCACTAAAAACGAGACATTCTACCCGGTTATCCGCAAAGCGATGACTTATATGGGCGGGAATATGGACCCCCATCAGGCCTACATGGTGATCAGGGGTGTGAAAACCCTTGCCCTGAGGATTGAAAGGGCACAGGACAATGCAGGAAAGATTGCGGAATTTCTTGAAAAGCACCCTAAGGTCGAGTGGATAAAGTATCCGGGGCTTCTGTCTTTTCCACAGCATGATCTGGCCAAAAAGCAGATGTCGGGGTATGGCGCCATGATCAGCTTTGGCCTGAAAGGAGGCTACAAAGCCGGCGAGATACTGATGGATAATGTTCACCTTTCCAAACTTGCAGTTTCTCTGGGAGGCGTCGAAACGCTCATTCAACACCCGGCTTCCATGACACATGCCGGAATGACGCCGGAAGCCAGGGCTGCTGCTCATATTACCGATGGTCTGGTAAGATATTCTGTGGGCATTGAGGATGTTGCCGATCTGATCGCCGACCTTGAAGAGGGCCTTTCAAAAATACACATCTAATGATTTAATTTTTTATTTATAACTTAGTGAAACTTTGTGCCTGCCCGGCCGGTCAGGCGGGCACAGCGAACACAAAGATTATATGTTCTTGTAAATTAATATCTTACTTCAAAAAAATTAAGTGCGAAACATTAGTAAATATTTAAAAGACTGACATTATGAAATCTAAAGTTAAAATAGGGATTATCATCTGCGACCGCTACAGGGGTTGCGCCGGGGGCAAATGTTTCAGGGCATTGAAGAACAGAGAGGGGGCTTTTGACATTTATAAGGAGGATACGGATGTGGAACTGGTAGGATACACTTCCTGCGGAGGCTGCCCGGGGGGTAACATCGAATACGCACCGGAAGAATTGAAAAAGAACGGCGCAGAAGTAATTCACCTTGCCACAGGCCTTGTGGTGGGTTATCCGCCCTGTCCTTACCTCAAACATTTTGTTGAATTTATCCGGACAAAATACCAGATGGAAGTTGTTGTGGGCACACACCCCATCCCTGAAAAGTATCTTGTCACACATGAGGCCCTTGGAACATGGGACACTCCGGAATGGAAAGATCTGATCAGGCCTTCCCTTTCCGACAGAAAAACCAGGCTGGACTATAATTAGCCGTCATTTAATTGAATATTTTTGCGGCTTGCTTTTTTATTGAATGTTTTGTAATCCCGTAAAAGGTATCAGGTATGTCAGGATTCAGATTTCTGTTCGGGCCGGTTCCGTCGCGGCGGCTGGGTATGTCGCTGGGTGTCGATCTGGTGCCGCATAAAGTGTGCTCACTCAATTGCGTGTATTGCGAATGCGGTAACACCACAAAACTTACCCTCGAAAGGATGGAGTATGTTCCATACGCAAAAGTTACCAGCGAACTGGAGGAGTTTTTCCGGGCCAATCCTGATCCTGACTACATAACTTTTTCCGGGGCAGGGGAACCGACCCTCAACAGCAGGTTCGGCGATGTACTCCGGTTTATTAAGGCCCTGAAACCTGAAGTTCCCGTCGCGGTGCTGACCAACGGCACATTATTGCGTAACCCGGAGGTGAGGAATGAAATGCTGGAAGCAGATCTCGTGCTGCCATCGCTGGATGCTGCCACTGAAGATGCTTTCATGAAGATCAACAAGCCGTCGCCCCATATTGACCTGAAGGAGTATATCCGGGGGCTTGAAGATTTCAGGCATGAGTACAAGGGGCAGATCTGGCTGGAAGTCTTTATCCTCCCCGGTTACAATGACGACCGGGCCAACCTTGACGCCCTCAGGGAAGCCATAATCAGGATCTCCCCTGACAAAATCCAGTTGAATACCTTAGACAGGCCGGGGGCCGTCGAAAACCTGAGGCCCGCCAACATGGCCGAACTGAAAGAGATCGTCAGACTGTGGAGCCTGCCGGGAACAGAAATTATCGCCCCTGTGCCGGGCCGGAAAAAAATTGCCTCTTACCGCCCTGATGCCGAGAACGCAATTCTGGAAACCATCTCCCGCAGGCCCTGCACCCTCGATGATATCTCAAAGGTTGTCGGTTTACATATCAACGAGGTCAACAAATACCTCGGCGTCCTCGAGCATGAAGGAAAGATAAAGACTTCACGGCAGGAAAGAGGCCTTTTTTACAGCCTCAGTGACAAATAATCACTTTTTGTGCGATTCAAGGACAGGGAACTGTGCAATCCGAAGCGTGGAACAGCCGTAAGGGATCAGCGTAATGGTTTCTTCGGGTGTGTTTGTTTCCCTGTCGGGCCAGGAGGGATAGGGGAGAGGCCCGGCCGACTGATCGTAAAGGCTCCAGAAAGGGATCCTTTTCCCTTTGGCTTTCATCTCAATGGGCGCATTGGCAAGGTTCCAGGGCATATCTGCCACAGTTTGTTTCCGGGTGATTTCAAAACTGTCTTCGGTAAGATGTTTTTTTGGGATACCATAGTTCCATGGCGTCAGTGGCAGCACCTCATAAAAACTATGCTCCCATTGTTCCGTTTTTATTTCCTGCCACTGCTCCTCTACTCTTAAAGCATAAACCAAAGGTCCCCTTTCGATGCCGATGGATTTTTCATGCCATTCGGAGAACCTGATGGCCATTGGCAGTTCCAGTTCCACAATGTCGCCAGGGTTCCATACCCTGCTGATGACGACAATGCCTTCCTTTTCTGCGTTGAACATCCGGCCGTTGATAGTAACTACCGGACGCTCACACCAGCCCGGGATACGCAGGTGAAGGGGAAAAGTGACACTCTTTGGCGAAGTAAAGACAAAGAGGATTTTATCTCCAAAAGGATAATCCGTTTGTTCAAGAAATTCAACTTCAATTCCGTCCGCAACCTTGCCTTTCACTTTTGAAGCCCCGTATATCAGCGCTGCCAGACCGTTGTCTGCGGTGGCATACCACAGGTTCTGTGCAAATTTGGGCCATCCCTGGTGCATATTGGCAAGGCAGCATGGGTATCCCGTTGTCGTGCCGAAGAGCAGCCTCCCTTTGGAATCGATGTCGAAATTGCGGGGTTCATCGGTGATCAAAACCTGGTTCACCTGCTGAAAATACTGCCTTCTCAGAAAGTCATCATCATGCTGTGCGGGAAGCACGTTGAAGGCAATTTTTTCAAGATAGTCGGCATAATAAATGTCTCCTGTCACGGGCAGTATGCTCTCAAAAGAGAACATCATCTCGATGGCCGAACAAAGTTCAGAGCCCTGGGTGGGGTTGTTGCCGTGCAGGTTCTCATCGCCGCCGTACATGCCGTTCACAAAGCCGTGGCAGTCGTGCAGGGCCGACAATCCTTCCTTCACTGCATCGGGGTATTTTTTTTCAGGATGTTGCTGGTAGTAGATGACAGGTTCTTTGAGACCCTGGGCCACATTCACACAATGCAGGCGTGGAAAGGGATTGAGGTTGCGGATGGTGTTGTCTGAATACACCGTGGTCCAGTCGAAAGTTTGCCTGTGGATCAGTTCCGCCAGTTCGGGGAGGTATTTTTCGCCCGTGATGTTATACAGCCAGTACACCACCTGAAGGTTGTCGCCGCCGCGTTGTTCGGCCCAGAATGTCCATTTGCCGAGCGGATTTTCTGGCAACTGTTCAAGTTGGTAGCGGAAGTATTTGTCCATCAGGTGGATGACCCTTTCATCGCCGGTGGCCATATAATATTGCTGCAATGCTTTCAGCATCACCATTTTGGGCCACCAGTCCCCGCTGTTTGCCTGCTGCGTCCCTGCGATCACCGGATCATTTTCTGTCAGCGGGTACGGCCCGAAGTAGCCGTTATCCCTTTGGTTTTGTATGCTCCATTCGATCCACTGCTGTGCTTTTGCAATCAGTGCGGAATCGTCCAAAATGTATGCAAGGGGCACCAGCCCGTCGATCCAGTAAGGGCCGCGTTCCCAGCAGTCGCCTTTTCCGCCTAACCAGCCGTTTGTCGGGCCGCACACCAGGCTGTAGATGCTGTCTAAGTGGCCTGTGAGTCCGTCTCGTTGCAGCTCCAGCATTTTCAGCAGCCAGCCCTGCGGTTTGATGTTCCCGATGGGCAGCGGAGTGTAAGGCTGGGTTATGAGCGGCTCCTGGTTGGTGATGTAATGGGCATTACGTGAAGCAGGTTGCGAATGAAGGCTCCATGCAGGACAAAGTAAAACGGTTATGGAGATGATCGCCGTTATTGCAGAAAGGCTGCTTTTCATTGCTGTGAATTTTGAAAGGTGACAAAAATAAGGTTTTTGGCCGGAAGTTGTTATCACTTGTCCTGAACCAGGTTTGTGCTAAAACGGTGTAAAAATGGGCAAACAAAAGAGAAAAGCCGAGAAAAAATATCAAATCATTCAAAATCAGATAAAAATGCGCAAGTCAAAAAAATGTTGAAAAATAAACAGAGACATTTCCGGCAACCCAATTTTCCTGTCAACTTCGTTCAAAAGTAAAAGCCCTCCATCGCTTTATGTTCGCTTTGCCGTAAAGGCAACTTCAACCTTCTTTTTCCAAACCGGATAAACCGGACAAGGCCGGGAAAGAAAATCTCCGGGTTTTTTCCTGCTTTGGACCGTTAGGAATTGTTCAGGTCAGAAGATCATAAACGACATGCGAACAACAAAAATGGTAATCCTCCTGCCGTAGGAGTTGTATGATTAGATGTTGGGATATTTTGGGGAGGAATAAAAAACCACACATCGTAATCAGGAGATGACATTCAAACTTACCAAAAGGCAGCATACCATTTGGTAACATACCAATTGGTAAGTAATATTATTTTTGTAATATGAAGTCGCCATTTCTTTTTGGAAAAGAAGTTACGGGCAGTTCATTCATCAAATCTACATCAAAAATCGCCAGGCTTACAGGCAATTTGCTTCTGCTATAATAAAATCAACCTCTGGAAAATTAGACGAGATGATAAGAACCGTAACAGAACCAGCGCTCTCATTACCAGTATGAAATAAAGTGAAAGAGAGGTTTTTTACCTCCTGGAAAGTCGTGAGCGACACTGAAATATGATTATGGCGTTGTCCACGCTGATGAAAAATCGTATATACCTCCTGCCCTGCCTTACCGCAGCTACGGCAGGTAAATGAAACCCTTACCCGATTTTGTTAACTTTTTGTTAATCATATACGGTAATTTGTATGTTTAGCCAGGCAGGCCTAATTTTGCATCCCAAAAGGTGTTATGAAGAAAACCATTAAGATCGTTGTGGTCATCTTAGTTGTCCTTGTTGCTGCAGGCGGAGGGCTGGCGTTTTATGTGAAGAATTTTCTTCCGGATGTGGGGGCCGCCCCTGACCTGAAGCTGGAATACACTCCTGAGATGATCGAAAAAGGCAGGTATCTGGCCGGCTCGGTGATGGGATGTCTCGACTGCCATGCCGAAAGGGATTTTTCCCGGTTTGCCGGGCCTGTGATCGCAGAAACGAAAGGGGCAGGCGGGGAGGTCTGGGACGAAAACGTAAACTTCCCCGGAAAACTTTACGCTCCCAATATCACCCCTGCCAATCTTGGCGAATGGACCGACGGAGAAATATTCAGGGCCATCACCGCCGGGGTGGATAAGGACGGAAAGGCGCTCTTTCCCATCATGCCCTACCATCAGTATGGCAAGCTTCCTAAAGAGGATATCTATGCTGTTATTGCATACATCAGAACACTCGAACCTGTGAAGAAGGACTATCCTGCCAGGGAGCTTGGTTTCCCCCTGAACTTCATCGTCAACCTGATGCCGGCCAGACCGACCCACCACCTGGAGAACAATTCCGCTGACCCGGTGAAGAGGGGCGAGTATCTCATCACTGCTGCCGCCTGCTACGACTGCCATACTCCCATGGAAAAGGGGAGGTTTATTGAAGAGATGGCCTTTGCCGGTGGGACGGAGTTCAGGTTCAGGACAGGGGAAATCGTCAGGTCATCCAACCTTACCCCCGATAAAGAAACCGGAATCGGAAACTGGACAAAGGAGATGTTTGTGAGCCGATTCAAGGCTTTCGCCGACTCTTCTTTTACAGCGCACAGCGTGAAAAAGGGGGAATTCAACACCTATATGCCCTGGGAATATTACAGCAAACTGAAAACGGAAGACCTGGAGTCCATGTACTCTTGGTTTATGACGCTTGAACCTAAGGAAAACAAGGTGGTGAAGTTTACGGATGGAAACTGATCGTGAAAGGCTGAGCTCACACAGAATTGTGCAGATCATTGAGTGATCCGTTTTTCTATCTCATCGTAAAGTTTCCATTCTTCCGTTTTGTTCAGCCGGAGGCAGATGTTTTTAAGGGCCTTTACCGATTCAAGGGAATCAGGGTCACAATCGAGCGCCTTTTTGAAATATTCTGCCGCTTTCTCTAATGCGGCATTGGCCTGAGAATGATAATCTCCGGCAGTATTTCCGTCACCGCTTTCCACGGCGAGGGTGATCCATTGAAGTCCTTTGTTGTTGTATAATACACCCAGGTTAAACCAGGCCAGCTCTTTTGTTGCATCCACTTCTGTGGCTTTCAGGTACATGTCGATGGCCTTTTCAATGTCCGCTTTCTCTAACAGGCCGGCATAGGCTACTATTTTGTTGTAGTCGCCGGGATTCGTTTTCAGTACATTTTCAAATTCCTGCAGCGCTTTTTCTGTCATGTCCGGCTCGTTCATCATGATATCCAGTTTCAGGTTGATAAGGTCATTTTTTACCTGTATGCCCTGCAAGCGTATCTCATCATACTTTCCGGGAGGCAGGCCGGATTTCAATGTTTCAAGCCTTTTCATCTCCTTTTCCACCAGGGCGATACCGTCGCTCAGAGTGTAAACCGCCCGTTCCGGATCATGGATAAAATATCTTTCAATAATCGCTTTTCTGTAACTGGCATATCCTGTAAGCATGTCGGGCTGCTCCGGAGTTTGTCTGCCGTACCATTCGACCGAACGACCGAAAGAAGAAGCCGCTCCCAGGCTGTCGCCCGACATCAGCAGGGTCTGGCCCAAAAGGTCATAAGGAAGGTATCCGTCTTCGATGTTCAATGCACTCTCAAAGTATATTCGGGTGAGCGACAGGTATTCATTGCGAAGGCTTTCATTAAGTTCGCCGGATGAGGAATATTCAAGCAAACCCACTCCGATCTCCAGCAGGGGGTAATAGAGCGCTTGTATCTCATCGTCAATTTCAGGCAGTCTTTGTTCATCGCAGTATCCTGCCGCTTCCGTGAAAGCTTCAAGGGCTTCGGGCAAGACATTGCCGTATTTTCCGGCCATGTTCTCATCTCCCGTACTGACTGCTATTTGGTAAAGCTGAACCAGGATTTTGCCTTTATAAAGGAACGCTTCGCCCCTTTCAACCTCAGTGAGTTCCCAGGCTCCTTCCAGCGCCTTTTGGATGGATATGAGGGCATTTTCCTGGTCACCGGCTTCATATTCCGCCCTGGCAGCAGACAGCGCCTGGCTGTATTGCCCCTGGCCGGCCATTGTACACAGCATTGCTAAAAATAATGATATTAAAGCATTGCGACTCATATTCCGGTTTTTATGTCAAATAAACGAATAATTTCTTAAACGGATCAAATTCCGGGCGGGCAGTCGGTAGTCCGTTCTTTTTTAGTTAATTTGTAGAAAAATAGTGAAATGAATGTACTTCTCATCGGTTCGGGAGGCAGGGAGCATGCCCTGGCCTGGAAGATATCGCAAAGTCCTCTGCTGCAAAAGCTTTTTATCGCTTCCGGCAATGCAGGGACGATGCTGGAGGGTGAAAATGTATCCCTCGGCACGGATAATTTCAGGGCTGTCGGCGATTTTTGCCTGTCAAAGGATATTAACATGCTTGTGGTAGGCCCGGAGGCCCCGCTGGTTAACGGTATTCACGATTTCTTTTCAGAGGAGAAGGAATTGCGGCACATTTCAGTGATAGGTCCGGTGAGGAAAGCCGCCATGCTGGAAGGAAGCAAGGACTTTGCCAAAGAATTCATGAAAAAGAACAATATCCCCACGGCAGCATTTAAAACATTTGGCCTTGCGGAGCTGGAGGAGGGTAAAAAGTTCCTGAAGTCCATGGAGCCGCCGTTTGTCCTGAAGGCCGACGGGCTGGCGGCCGGAAAGGGGGTGATCATCTGCAACGACATCCGCAGTGCGGAAGAAGAGCTGTCCTCAATGCTCGAAGGGAGAAAGTTTGGCGCTGCCTCCGAAAAGGTGGTGATAGAGCAATTCCTTAAAGGCATTGAAATTTCCGTGTTTGTGCTCACCGACGGGCAATCTTACGTACTGCTGCCTCCTGCCAAAGATTACAAAAGGGCAGGAGAGGGCGACAGCGGCCCGAACACCGGCGGCATGGGCTCCGTTTCAGGTGTCCCGTTTGCTGACAGCGCCTTTATGTCGAAAGTGGAAGAGCGGATCATACAACCCACTCTTACAGGGCTCAATGCCGAAGGCATCACTTACAAGGGTTTCATCTTTTTCGGGCTGATGAACGTGGGAGGGGATCCTTACGTTATCGAATACAATGTGAGGATGGGTGATCCGGAAGCCGAGTCGGTGATCCCGAGGATAAAAACCGACCTGATTGACCTTTTTCAGGGAGTTGTAGACAATACCCTGAAAGAGAAGAGATTAGAAGTGGACAGCCGTTTTTGCGCCGCTGTATTCCTGGTGGCGGGGGGTTACCCGGGCAATTACGAAAAAGGACACAGGATACAGGGCTTCAGCAAGTTGAAAGACAGTCTGCTGTTCCATGCAGGGACAACTGTGGATCCCATCAACCACAATATAATTACCAACGGGGGAAGGGTGATTGCTGTGAGCTCCTTTGGCAACACCCTCGAAGAAGCATTGGATACCACCTACAGAAGTGTGTCGCTGATCAGGTTCAAAGACTGCTACTTCCGGTCAGACATAGGAAAAGATCTGCTTTCGCTCTGAAAATTTAAGGATAAAACTATGCTTGTCAGGAATTTCAGGAACAGCTACACTTTGAACCATATCCTTTTCTGGATCGCAGGGTTGTTGTTGTGGCTGCCTGCCTTTCTTCATCCTGAGGTTGTTTCGTTGCAGGAAAATTCCCTTTTAACGGGCCATATCCTGAAATGGTTTGAAAAACTACCCCTTGTTTCAACCCTGTTTGCGCTGCTTCTGCTATTTTTCGAAGCCTATTATCTGAATTATGTTTTGATCGGGAATAACATCGTACCCAGAAATTCGATTTTCACCGCTTTCATATATTTCCTGCTGATGAGTTCGGACAAAAGCCTGTTGACGCTTCATCCGGTTTTGGCTGCCAATCTGTTTCTCATGCCGGCCCTCAATCACATCTTAAAAATATATATGCAGGAGAATGCCTTCGCCACTGTTTTCAATATCGGGTTTCTTACCGCTCTGGCCTCTTTCTTTTTGGCCCCGTCAGTGTGGCTCATTTTTTTTATCTGGCTTACCTTCATCGTTTACCGTATTGTAAGCTGGAGGGAATGGCTGATCAGCCTGACCGGCTATGTTTTGCCTTATTTGTTTCTCTTTACATGGCTGTTTTGGACTGACAGCGCCGGACTTATGTCAGAGATGGCGGGCGAAGCGGTTTCTGTCAGATCAAATCTTGTATTTCCTTCAGGTATGATCCGGATAGCCATAATCACAGGCTTGATTTTATTGCTTTTATGGACGTTTTTGGGTCTTTTTGATAAGATCACCGAACAAAAAATAAGCATCCGGAAAAAAATATGGTCGTTTATCTGGTTGATCGCTGTGTCATTGTTTTCAATTTTATGGATGGGCGGCCTGCCGTTTCATCTTTCCATCGCAATTACATTTGCGGCCATTGCGGGGATATCTTCTTTTTACGTCCTGCATCTGAGGAAAATGTTTTTTTATGAGATGCTGGTCAACCTGCTGACTTTACTGATTTTGATAAACAATCTTTTTTTATGATTTTATGGGAACACTGAAGCCGTTTATGAACAAAGGCGCCATTGAAGCCGGCTGCGATGAGGCAGGCCGCGGATGCCTTGCCGGACCGGTATTTGCCGCTGCCGTGATTTTGCCGCCGGATTATGATCATCCTTTTCTTGACGATTCCAAGAAGTTGAGCCCGGCAAAACGATATGACTTGCGGGACGAGATCATTGAAAATGCAAAAGCCTGGGCGGTAGCCATGGTTCTCCCTGCAGAAATTGATGAGATGAATATACTGAACGCTTCTATCCTTGCCATGCACAGGGCCGTTGAAAAGCTCAATCCACAACCGGAACATCTTATCATTGACGGAAACAGGTTTACATCCTTCCGGGATATTCCGTTTCATTGCATTGTCAAAGGTGACCAGAAGTATTTGTCCATAGCTGCTGCCTCCATTTTGGCCAAGACTTTCAGGGACGACTATATGGCCTGCCTTGATGAACAGTTGCCCGAATATGGATGGAAAAGCAACAAAGGGTATCCCACACAAAGGCATCAGCAGGCGCTGGAGAAGTTTGGCGTCACGGTTCATCACCGTAAGAGTTTCCGGCTCAGGAGGCAACTGAAAATGCCATTCGGCAACATTTAAATTATTTTTGCTATCTTTAGCATGTGGAATTTTTTTAAAATGAAACGTTTTTTTACATTTGTCCTGCATATATTATTTTTGTTGTATATGTCCGATTGCACCGCACAACAATTCCCGGAAGATGGTTATGAAGACCTGAGGAAATCCATGGTCAGGGAGCAGATACAGCGCCGCGGGGTCAGGGATGCAAGGGTGTTGGAAGCGATGAAAAAAGTGAAAAGGCATCTTTTTGTCCCCGCCGAAATGAGGCATCTTGCTTATGAGGACCATCCCCTTCCCATCGGTGAAGACCAGACCATCTCACAACCTTATATCGTAGCCTTGATGACCGAACTGCTTGAGCCTGAGAAAGGCGCCAGAGTGCTTGAAATAGGAACAGGTTCAGGATACCAGGCTGCCGTTTTGGCGGAAGTTTTCGACTCGGTTTATACCATTGAGATTTTTGAATCCCTGGGAAGGAACGCAGAATTGTTGTTGGAAGAACAGCGATACCGAAACGTTAAAGTCAAAATCGGGGATGGCTACCAGGGTTGGAAAGAGTACAGCCCATTCGATGGAATCATCGTTACCTGCTCACCGACTCATGTTCCGGAGGCTTTGAAGGAACAGTTGGCAGAAGGCGGCAGGATGGTGATCCCCATCGGTGAAAAATACACCCAGGAACTGGTGGTACTCACCAAGGAAAAAGGTATGTTCATACAGAAAGAGGTGATTGCAGTACGTTTTGTGCCAATGATTGATCAGAAAGGTCAAAGCTATTGAAAAAGCTGTAAACCGGAGCCTGACAATCCGTGTTCACCTGTCGCCCAATTGTTGTCTTTACCGGCATATAAAAAAAGAAAGTAACGATGCTGTTTTCCTTACCGGAGGTCAAATAAAATTTTATTAAAATCTTTGCAAATAACATTTTTTTTATTCTATCTTTGCAGCCCGAAAACGGATTTCAGAGTTCTTTTTGAAGATCATTGTCTGACACACAAGGGAGCTTAGCTCAGCTGGTTCAGAGCATCTGCCTTACAAGCAGAGGGTCATAGGTTCGAATCCTATAGCTCCCACTCAAAGCCTCACAGGAAAACCCGGTGAGGCTTTTTTATAGCACAGCAGGATCAGAGTATCCCGAATACCCGGGAGGGTCATCCCGAAT